>NZ_JBEYZD010000059.1:0-56187 GCF_040645895.1 Streptomyces olindensis
GCCGGGCATTACGGTGGGACACGAAGACCTCCGTGCGGTGCAGTCCTAGACAGCTCCACCACACCGGAGGTCTTCGCCATGATCAAGCCCTGCCCGCGTTAACAACGCTCGTGATCAATACAACTAGGGCCCGCCGCCACAGCCACCCCAGGCGCCAGGCCTTCGGCACGCTGCACTGCCGCGTCCGGCCGGTCACTCCGTGGTCTGCCCCGCCCACGCCGTCAGGCTGGTGTGGACGCGGTCGATGTGGTCCCGTACGTCGTCCGCGCGCTCCGCGTGCTCGCGAAGGACCCGTTCCGTCTCCTTCTCGGCGGCCGCCGCCCGCGCCCTGGCCCCGTCCACCAACTCCGCGGCACGCGCGTGCGCCTCCTCCTCCAGGAGCCGGGCGGAGTCCTCCGCGTCGGCGAAGGCCTGCTCGGCGTCGGACAGCGCGGCCTCGGCACGCGCCACCGCCTCCGCACGGTCCGCGTCCAGCGCCGCCGCGCGGCCGGCCTCCTCCCGCTCCGCCTCGGCCCACCGCTCGTCGCGTTCCTTGGCCTGCTCGGCCAGCATCCCGGACGTGCGCTGCCGCATCTCCCGCAGCGCGGCCAGCGCCTCACCCCGCTGCTCCTGGGCCTCATCCCGGGCCGAGCCCCGGATCTCGTCGGCCTCGGCGCGCGCGGCGAGCAGCCGCTGCCGGGCGCGCTCGTCGGCGTCGGCGCGTACGGCATCGGCGTACGCCTGTGCGGACTCGCGCACGCCGGCCGCGGACTCCCGCGCCCCGTCGACGAGTTCCCGCGCCTCCCGCCGCGCCCCCTCCCGTACGGCCGCGGCCTCGTCCCGGCCGAGTTCGAAGAGCCTGTGCGCCCGCTCCCCGAGCGACTCGTAGGTCTGCGGGGCCATTCGGGCCGCGGCTTCCCGCAGCCGCCCCAGTTCCTCACCCATCTGTCGGGCGAGGACCGTCAGCCGGGCGGCTCTCTCCCAGGCCGCGTCGCGTTCCGCGGAGAGGGCCCCGGCGTACGCGTCGACCTGCTCGGGACGGTAGCCGCGCCCCCGCACGGCCGTGAAGCCGCGCGGCGACACCGATGCGCTGCTCATCCTGGACCCCTCTCCACCACACCGACGCGACACCGCGCAAGAAATGGGATGATTTCGCGCACATCTTGGTGGATCAGACGGAAGTGTTCATAACGCGACACTCCGCACCGGGGTCACGGGCTCACGACCGGGCCGTACGGCCGTCGGCTGACCGTCAGCCCCAGGTGGTGCCTGCGGGCTCCTGGATGGTGGTGTTGATGCGGTTGAAGAGGTTGGTGACCGCGACGGTGAGGATCAGCGCGGAGAGTTCCTTCTCGTCGAAGTGGTCGGCCACCTCGTCCCACAGCGCGTCCGGGACCGACTCCCCCGAGAGGTCGGAGAGCCGCGTCATCGCCTCCGTCAGCTTCAGCGCGGCGCGCTCGGCGTCCGAGAAGAACGGGGCGTGCCGCCAGGCGGCGACGGCCGCGATGCGCTCCTCGCTCGCCCCGGCCTTGCGCAGGTTCTCGACGTGCCCGTGCACACAGGCGCCGCAGCCGTTGATCTGACTGGCGCGCAGCCCGACGATCTCCGCCACGTCCTGCGCCAGGCCGCCCTCCCCGATCGCCTGGAACAGGGTGCCGATGCCCTTCATCGCGCCGGGAAGGACGAACGCCGGGTTCTTCATCCGTGCCTGCATGATCTGTGCCTCCTGTGTCGGCGGTGCGTCGCTGTCACTGCACTGACGGAGCGGCGGCGGCAGGTGTGACAGCCCGGCGCGAAGTTTTTTCGTACGAGCACGAATTCGTACGAGCATGCATGCGTACGGGCACGAAAAGAGCCGGGCCCGGTCGTACGAGCGACCGGGCCCGGCTCCTCACGGCACGTCAGCGGCGACGCGTCACGGCGTTACAGCGTCACGGCGTCACGGCGTCACAGCAACCCGTCCCACATCTGCTCCAGCAGCACCGACCACCAGCTTTCCGGCGACCCCAGCGCCGCCGGGTCGAGCGCGGCCAACTGGGCCTGGAAGTCGACGGTCCAGCGGCCCGCCTGCTCCTGGTTCAGCCCGAACCTGAGCCGCCACATCCGGCCCAGCAGCGCCAGGCAGCGCGCGAACTCCGGCAGCCCGGTGTTCACGAACTGCGGCGGTACGGGCGCCCCGCCCGGCCCCGCCTCGACCGGCACGGCGACGATGTTGGCGGTGCCGTACTGCACGCAGATCGCCTTGCCGAAGTCGCTGCCCATCACCAGGTACGAGCCCGCGTCCGAGGCCGGCTGCACACCGCGCTCGGCCGCCAGCTCCGCCAGCGTCGGAACGGGCCGCCCCGGCTGTGCCTGCGCCCAGAAGAACGGACCCATGTCCATCGGCAGACCGGCCGCGACCAGCGTGTGCGCCACGACCGGCGGCACACCCTGCCGGGACACGGCGGCCTGCTCGAACCGGAACACCCCCGGCCCGAACGCCGCCGCCAGCTCCTGCGCGATGCCCTCCGGCGGGATCGGCGGGGCCGCCGGCACCGGCGGCAGCGGGGCACGCACCGGGGCCGGACGCGCCGGGCCGTCCGCCACCTGGTGCAACTCGCCCTGATGGGCCAGCAGTTGCTGCATGCCCTGCTGCCGGCTCGCGTGGTCCGTACCGTACGGCGCGATGGACGTGATCCGCGCCTGCGGCCACTGCTCCCGGATCATCCGCGCACAGTACGCGCCCGGCAGCTCGCACGACTCCAGCTCGGTGTGCAGCTCCAGCACCTGGTCCGGGGGCACGTTCATGGCCCGCAGCTCGTGGAAGATCTGCCACTCCGGGTGCGGCGTGCCCGGCGCCGAACGCCGGATCAGCTGCTGCTCGGAACCGTCCTGCGCGCGGTAGCGCAGCACGGCCTGGTAGCCGGGACCGACCGTCGGCTGCCCGGTGGGCTGCTGCGGATAGCCGTACGCCGGCGGCCGGCCGGGCCCGGGCTGTCCGGGGGGCGGCATCGCGCCGGGAGGCACCGCGCCCGGAGGCATCCCACCCGGCACCGCGCCAGGCGGCATCGCACCAGGAGGCATCGGCGGCGCACCGGGCGGTGCGCCCGGGGCCTGCGGCGGCGGAGGCACGCCGGGGCCGCCCGGCGGGGGCGCGGCCAGCATGGTCTCCGCGTGGTGCACGGGACCCGGACCACCGGGCGCACCCGGGGCACCCGGAGGCTGCGGCGCACCGGGAGGGCCAGGCGGGTTCGGGGCGCCCGGAGGCTGCGGCATACCTGGTGCACCAGGAGCACCAGGCGCACCCGGAGGCCCCGGCGGCTGCGGAGGCTGAGGCACTCCCGGGCCCATCCGACCGGGGTCGGCCAGCATCGTGGCGGCATGGTGAACACCACCGGGAGGCGTACCACCGGGAGCGCCAGGCGGGTTCGGCGCACCGGGCGGGTTCGGGGCACCCGGCGGGTTCGGAGCGCCCGGAGCCTGCGGCGCACCGGGAGGTCCAGGCGGATTCGGCGCACCAGGAGGACCAGACGGCTGCGGCATACCCTGCGCGGCAGGAGGCTGCGGCGCCCCCGGCTGCCCCGGCGGCTGCTGAGGAGGCAGCGGCGCACCCTGCCCCTGCGCGGCCCCGGCCCCCGAGGGACCCCCATGGCTCCCCGGCCCACCCGGACCCTCGTGACCAGGAGCGCCCCCCTGACCAGCCGGTCCGCCAGGCCCCTCGGGGCCAAGCGCCGACACGAGCTGCGTGGGCACGTAACCGCCCGCCGGAGTACCCGGTGCCCCGGGCCCCGACGGCGGAGGCGTGGCACCCGGCCGCGCACCCGGCGCCCCGGGGGCACCCGGCGGAGGCGGCGTGGTCGCGCCCGCGCCCCGGCCACGCCCCGGCGGCGGAGTCGCCTTGCTGGTCGCGGCGTCGGCGATGTCCCCGGCGTTCGGAGCGAGCGGCCGGCCGGCCGTACCCGGCCCGGCCGGCGACTGCACGCCACCGGCCCCCTGCGGATACCCGTACGACGCCCCGTCAGGCGCCGGAGCAGGCGGAGGCGTACTCCCCTGGTGGCCCTGCGGATACCCGTACGACTGCCCACCCGGCCCGGGCGGAGGCGTGCTGCCCTGCGGCGCCCCCGGCGGATAGCCGTACCCCGGACCGGAAGGCCCGGCAGCGGGAGCGGGCGCGCCCGGCTCGTCCACCGCCGGCGTGACCGCGGTCGGCGGCAGCTGACTGCCGCCCGACATCAGGGCCGTCTTGGCATCAGCCGTCGTCGACGGCGGCGTGTCGTCTCCGGCCTCGCTCAGCGGCGGCGCGAAGACCGTCGCGGGCAGCGGCACGGAACGGTCGTCCCCGGCATCGGCGTTGGTGTCCGTACCGGCCCAGGGCGTCGCCCCGGCAGGCGCGGCCGGCACGCCCGAAGTCCCAGGCACTCCCGAAGCCCCGGGCACCCCCGAAGCCCCAGACGCCACGGAAGCCCCCGACTCGGCGCCCTCATCGCTCCCCCCGGCAGCCGGCCACGACGCACCACTCCCCGGCGCCACGGCCGCCCCCTGCGCGGAAGCAGCCGCCTCACCGGCCGAAGCAGCGGCAGCGCCCGTCGAGGCGGAACCGGCGCCGGAAGAAGCAGCCGCCACTCCCGACGCACCCTCCGAAACCGCGCCCGAAGCCCCACTCCCGGTCCCACCGGAAGTCCCCCCGGCCCCGGACCCGGCCCCGACCCCCCGCCGATCCGGAATCCCCAACTTGTCGGCCGCGTCCTGCAACCACTCCGGCGGAGTCAGCAGGAACGACGTCTGGTTCAGATCAACCCGCGCGGCAGGCGCCGCCGGAGCCGGCTCCTCCGCCGCGCCCGGACGGCCGTACCGCTCCTCGTACCGGCGGATCACCTCACCCACCGGCAGCCCGGGCCACAACGTCGCCTCACCGCTGTCCCGCGCGATCACCAGCCGCTGCGCGCCCCCGTCCGAGCGCGGCCCGTCCGCCCGGTCCTCGGCCCACACCACGAAGCCCAGGTCGAACTCCCGCACCCGCACCTCACGATGCTGGTACGACGGCACGTCCCCGTTGATCCACTCTTCCGCGCGCTCCTGCGCCTGCGCGAAGGTCACCATCGCTGAAGTCACTCCCCCACGGCCGAGGACGACACCGCGCCCACCGGCACCACACGCGCGAACCCACCGTCCACCATCAGGTTCGCCACCGTCTCCAACTCCGGCGGATCACCGGCCAGTCGCGACAGGAAGACGTCGAAGTCGTCCCCGCACGGCAGCAGCAACCGCTCCACCCGCTCCGCCGGCGGCAACGAGGGATCCACGTCCCGCGCGTCGTCGTACGAGCAGAACCACACCGAACCGACCCGGTCGCCCTTCACCTTCACGGCCAGCAACCCGCCCTGCGCGAAGGAGATGCCCAGGTAGTCCTTGGTCAGATGGTCACGCAGACACTTGTTGACGTACACCAGGTCGTTGACCGCGGCCTCGTCGCGCACCGTGAAGAACGGCTGGTCCACCAGCAGCCCCAGCTCCGCGTCCAGCGCGGCACCCACCGGCGCGCAGCCGCCCGCCGCCTTCAGGAACGACCGGTACGCACCCGGCAGCCGGTAGCCGAGGTCCTCCTCGACACCCTGCACCTGCGACTCGGTCACCGCCACGCCCGACTTCGGCAGCCCGAAGTGCGCCGGACGCGTCTCCTGCAACGGCCGCGTGCCCCGCTTGGCCTGGTCGACACCGGACGTCGCCACGCCCCCGTGGTGCCGCAGCAGCGCCTTCACCTCGACGGGAACCAGCTCCAGCCGCCGCGTGCCCACCACGTGGTGCCACGTCCAGCCGTGCGGCGTCGCCACCGCCGGCACCGTGTCCCACAGTTCGTGCCCGGACGCCGACAGCGCCGTGTTCGCCGACACGTAGTCCGTCAGCCGCAACTCGTCGACACCGAAGCCCTCCGGGGGCTCCGCGATCTCCGCGGCCGCGCGCGCGTAGGGCGAGAAGTCGGGGTAACCACGCTCGTCGACCCGTACCCCTCTCGGGTGACGGGCCGCCCGGACCGGGTCCGGGAAATGCACGACCTGCCCGGCGTAGGCCGCGTTCGGCGGCGCGGCTTGCTGCCCGAGCCGACCTGTCGTCATGGCGGTTGCCCCCTGCGGCACTCTGTACGACCCGCGTTGACCACCTTCGGTGCATTACGGCCCGTATCGACTGTCACGTCTTCTTTCTCGACTTCACTGCACCTCGGCGCACATCACTGCACCTCACTGCACGCCCCGACCCCACGGATCACCCTCCGGTTCACTGCATCGATCTCCGAACGGATCACCGCATCGCCCGCGGTGCCGACAGCCTATGCGGTACGACGACACCGGTCACCGGCACCGGCAACCGCCCCCTCCGCTTCCGTGACCAGCCGTCACCCCACCGTGACGGCACGCCCCGGTACGGGCGTGTCGCCCCGCCCCAGCTTCCGCTCCAGCCACGGCATTTGGCAGTCTGTGACCTCCCGGGGGATGCACGGAGGGGAAGACGATCATGAACGCGACACAGACGGGACCACACACCGGCAGGTCCGCCGACCCACGAAACGGCGACCGACGAAACGGCAGCCCCCGAGGCGGCGACCCGCGAAACGCCGACCCGCGAGGCGGCGACCCGCGAACCGGCAGCGCACTAACCGGCAGCCCGCGGACCGGCGACCCCCGAGCCGGCGACCCCCGCATCGGCTGGAGCGCCGCCGAAGCCGCCCACACCCCCGTCCTCCACCACCGCCGCGACGGCATCCTCCCCACCGTCGCCGCCGCCCTCTCCGTCCGCGGCGCCACCCTCACCGGCACCGCCGCCCGCGGCGACACACCCCCCGCCCTGCACCCCCTCGTCCAGGACTTCCTCGACACCCTCACCAGCGCCCAACGCGACCGCTTCACCGGCCGCTGCGCCGAGACCATCCTCATCTCCCGCCACATCGCCGCCGCCGACGCCGCCCGCAGCAAACGCGCCGCCCGCAAACCCATGACCAACGGCGAAGCCCGCAAAGCCCTCAAGCAGGCCAAACTCACCGCCCGACGCATCCGCGAGGACGGCGACCCCCTCCACGGCAGCTTCGCCACCCCCTGCCGCGCCTGCACCGCGCTCAGCGCCCACTTCGGGGTCCGCATAGTCGACCCGGCGCCCCAGAACGGCTGACGCCACCCCACCCCCACACCCCAAAGCACCAGAGACACCCGGCACGCACCGCGCCACCCCATGACCTCGACGAGACGAAGGGCAGATGCACACCGACCGCACCTCCACCACCCGCTTCGCCGTACCCGTCGACGCCGCCCTGCGCGCCGCCGGCTGGCAACCCGGACGCTGGGACATCAAACAGGCCGAGATCTGGGCCGACGCCCTGCGCGACCACGCCTCCCCCGCGGGCCACCGCCACACCGTCTTCCCCGCGGCCGTCGAGGCCTGGGCCGAATTCGGCGGACTCCACATCACCCCCACCGGCCCCGGCCGCCAGGTCGCCCCCGCCACCCTCCACCTCGACCCGCTGCACGGCCTCCACATGGCCCGCACCCTCGGCGACCTCGGCCGCGCCCTCGACACCGAGGTCTGCCCCCTCGGCGCCGAGACCGACAGCCAAGCCCTCCTCGCCATCGACACCGCCGGCCGCGTCTACACCCTCGACCACACCGGCGACTGGTACCTCGGCGCCGACATCGACCAGGCCTTGACCACCCTCATCGCCGGCACCGAACCCCTGCGCCTGACAGCGGGCTGACCCCCCGACCGGGACCCACAGCGAACTACGACGCCGGAATCACCGCGGACACCCGGAAACCCCCCGCGTCCGTCGGCCCCGACACGAACACCCCGCCCAGCGCCGACACCCGCTCCTTCATCCCCACCAAACCGTTTCCCCCGGACGGCAACCGCGCGGACGACGCCGCCTCCTCGGGCGGCTCGTTCTCCACCTGCATCGCGATCTCCGACACCCGATGCGCCAGCCGCACATACGTCTTCGCCCCCGCCGCGTGCTTGTGGACGTTCGTCAACGCCTCCTGCACCACGCGATACGCCGTCTGCTCCACCTCCGGCGCATACGACCGGGCATCCCCCTCCACCGACAGATCGACCACCATCCCCGCGGCAGCCGACTGCCCGACCAACTCCTCGATCTCCGCCAGACACGGCCCCTCGTCGTCCACGGCCCGCGACGCCGCAGCCGCCGCGGCCACCCCCACCGCCGCCAACGGCACCGACGCGGCACGCTCCCGCCGCTCGTCCCCACCGCTGCGCAACACCCCGAGCATCTCCCGCAACTCGGTCAGCGCCTGCCGCCCCATGTCCCCCACCAGCGCGGCGTTCTTCACAGCCTTCTCGGGATCCTTCCGGGCGACCGCCTGCAGGGCCGCGGCATGCACCACCATCAGACTCACCCGATGCGCCACGACGTCGTGCATCTCCCGGGCGATCCGCGTCCGCTCCTCGTTCCGGGCCCACTCGGCCCGCTCCTCCGCCCGCTCGGCCAGCAGCTGAAGCTCCCGCTCCAGACTGTCCGCCCGCTCCCGCAGGCTCTCCATCAGACGCCGCCGCGCTCCCACGTACAGACCCAGCAGCACCGGAGGCGCCGTGAACCCCAGCGACATCGTGATCGCCGCGAACGGCACGAACCAGTCACCCAGGTCCAGATCCCCCCGGACCATGTCCTGCCGCGTCTTCACGAACGTCACGATCAGCGTCCCCACCAGCGACATCCCCGCCAGCGAGGCGATGATGCGGCGGGGCAGCTCGGCAGCGGCCAGCGTGTACAGGCCGACGACGCCCAGCACGAAACCCATCTGCGCGGGCGTGATCGCGATCGAGACCAGCACGACGGCGATCGGCCACCGCCGCCGCACGACCAGCACGGCCCCGGCCAGCAGCCCGAACACGACCCCCGCCGCCACCGGGATCCCGGCGTCCCGGGCGAACGGAAACCCCTCCAGCCCGCACTCGAGCGCGGACACCACCGCCAGGCTCACATCGAACACGGCACTGCGCCGCCTGGCCCACCACCACGGCCCTCCCCGGGCCGTCACATGGTCTTCCCCCGTCGCGGTCATGCCTCCAGCCTACGGGCGCCCGCCGCCGGTTTTCCGGTGAGTTTCCCGGACTGGCCCACACCACACTCCGTGACCGTTCGGCTGCAATACCGCCCGATATCCCTCGAACTGCTGAATCGCACACCGTTCGACCCCGGAAGCCGCGATTCCGCCCGGACGGTATGCGTATGACACATGCCACAGGCAAATACGCCGACTTCGAGGGCCTACGGGAACGGGCCGTGGAGCTGCGACGCGCGGGCTACAGCCTCCGCCAGATCCGCGACGAGCTGAAGATCTTCAACAACGACATCCTCAACCAGCTGGTGAAGGGGGAACCGCCACCGGCCTGGACCAAGCGCCCGAACGCGAAGGACGACCTCCGCGAGAGGGCCAGGGAACTACGACTCCAGGGGTGGACGTACGACCAGATCGAGGCGGAGCTGGGGTGCTCCAGGAGCTCGGTGTCCCTGTGGGTGAGGGACCTGCCGAAGCCGGAGCCCCGGTACACCCCGGAGGAACAGCGAGCACTCATGCAGGCCGGCCTCGCCCGCCTGCGCGCGACGCAGGACGAGGAGCGCAGGCGCACCAAGGAAAGCGCCGCACGGGAGATCGGCGAACTCACGGACAGGGAGCTGTTCCTCGCGGGCGTCGCGCTGTACTGGGCCGAGGGCGCCAAGAGCAAGCCGTACGACCGGCGCGAGCGGGTCATCTTCGTCAACAGCGACCCAGGGGTGATCCAGGTCTACCTCGCCTGGCTCGACCTGCTCGGGGTGAGCCGGGAACGCCTGGGCTTCCGGATCCTCATCCACGAGTCGGCGGACGTGGACGCGGCGCACCGCTTCTGGGCAGGCCTTGCCGACATCGACCCGTCGGTCTTCGCCAAGCCGACGCTGAAGAAGCACAACCCGAAAACGGTCCGCAAGAACACCGGCGACAACTACCACGGTTGCCTCGTCATCGCCGTGGCGCGGAGTGCCGAGCTGTACAACCGCATCGAGGGTTGGTGGAGCGGCATCGTCGCCCACGCTCAGGCACGTCTCCGGTAAGGTCTGAGGCGCTGTCCCCCGTGGTGTAACTGGCAGCACACTAGATTTTGGATCTAGCAGGACAAGGTTCGAATCCTTGCGGGGGAGCCAGCGGCACCTACAGCCGGAGTTCGGGTCCTGGCCGATGACCCCTCGGTCAGGCCCCACACCCACACCCCCCACAAAACCCCCCGGTATCCTGCGGATGTCACCCCACCCCATCCACAGCCGAAGGGCATCCCGTGAGCGCCAACCGCCCGGCAGCCGTCGTCGTTCTCGCAGCGGGTGAGGGCACCCGTATGAAGTCGGCCACACCCAAGGTCCTGCACGAGCTCTGCGGCCGCAGCCTCGTGGGCCACGTGCTCGCCGCCGCGGGCGAGCTGAACCCCGAGCACCTGGTCGTCGTGGTCGGCCACGCGCGTGAGAAGGTCACCGCGCACCTCGGTGAGATCGCCCCCGACGTCCGTACCGCCGTGCAGGCGGAGCAGAACGGCACCGGGCACGCCGTCCGGATGGGCCTGGAGGAGCTGGGCGGGTCCGTCGACGGGACCGTCGTGGTCGTGTGCGGGGACACTCCGCTGCTGACCGGCGCCACGCTGCGGGCCCTCTCCGCCACCCACGTGGAAGACGGCAACGCGGTCACCGTGCTGACCGCCGAGGTGCCGGACGCGACGGGCTACGGGCGGATCGTGCGGGACGACGCCACGGGTGCGGTCACCGCCATCGTCGAGCACAAGGACGCCACGGACGCCCAGCGGTCGATCCGTGAGATCAACTCGGGTGTGTTCGCGTTCGACGGTCAGCTGCTCGCGGACGCGCTGAAGCAGGTGCGGACGGACAACAGCCAGGGCGAGGAGTACCTGACGGACGTCCTGGGCATCCTGCGGGAGGCCGGGCACCGGGTCGGGGCCTCGGTGGCGGGGGACCATCGCGAGATCGCCGGCATCAACAACCGGGTGCAGTTGTCCGAGGCCCGCCGGATCCTGAACGACCGGCTGCTGACGGAGGCCATGCTGGCCGGTGTGACCGTCATCGATCCGGCGACCACGTGGATCGACGTCACCGTCACATTCGAGCAGGACGCGGTCGTCCACCCGGGCACGCAGCTGCACGGCTCGACGCACCTCGGCGAGGGCGCGGAGGTCGGTCCGAACACGCGGTTGAAGGACACCCGGGTCGGTGCCGGTGCGCGTGTGGACAACACGGTGGCCGATGGTGCCGAGGTGGGTGCGGGGGCGACGGTCGGGCCTTACGCGTATCTGCGGCCGGGGACCCGGCTGGGTGCGAAGGGCAAGATCGGTACGTATGTGGAGACGAAGAACGCCTCCATCGGTGAGGGGACGAAGGTTCCTCATCTGTCGTACGTGGGGGACGCGACGATCGGTGAGCACACGAACATCGGTGCCGCGAGCGTCTTCGTGAACTACGACGGGCAGGAGAAGCACCACACGACCATCGGGTCGCATTGCCGTACGGGCTCGGACAACATGTTTGTGGCGCCTGTCACGGTGGGGGACGGTGCGTACACCGCCGCCGGGTCGGTGATCACGAAGGACGTACCGCCCGGTTCGCTGGCCGTGGCCCGTGGTCAGCAGCGGAATATCGAGGGTTGGGTGGCTCGTAAGCGTCCGGGGAGCGCGGCCGCGAAGGCGGCGGAGGCGGCGTCCCGGGAGTCGGCCGACGAGGGCTGACCGGAAACCGGTGCCTCAAACACGGCGTACGGTGATAAGTGCACACCCGCACCCCCACCAGCTGAGACGGCCTCTCGCAAGCCGGCTGAGAGGTCTCTCGACACCCAGCTGCGACACCTCTGAGGAGACAGTGCTGTGACCGGGATCAAGACGACCGGCGAGAAGAAGTTGATGTTCTTCTCCGGCCGCGCCCACCCCGAGCTTGCCGAGGAGGTCGCCCAGCAGTTGGGTGTCGGGGTTGTCCCGACGAAGGCCTTCGACTTCGCGAACGGCGAGATCTATGTGCGTTATCAGGAGTCGGCACGTGGTGCCGACTGCTTCCTGATCCAGAGCCACACGGCTCCGATCAACAAGTGGATCATGGAGCAGTTGATCATGATCGACGCGCTGAAGCGTGCGTCGGCCCGGTCCATCACGGTCATCGTGCCCTTCTACGGTTACGCGCGGCAGGACAAGAAGCACCGCGGACGTGAACCGATTTCGGCGCGTCTGATCGCGGACATGATGAAGACCGCGGGTGCGGACCGGATCCTGACCGTGGATCTGCACACGGACCAGATCCAGGGCTTCTTCGACGGTCCGGTGGACCACCTGTTCGCGCTGCCGCTGCTGGCGGACTACGTGGGCCGGAAGGTGGACCGGGAGAAGCTGACGGTCGTGTCGCCGGACGCGGGCCGGGTGCGGGTCGCGGACCGCTGGTGCGACCGGCTGGGCGCGCCGCTGGCGATCGTGCACAAGCGGCGTGACAAGGACGTCGCGAACCAGGTCACCGTCCACGAGGTCGTGGGTGAGGTGAAGGGTCGCGTGTGTGTCCTGGTGGACGACATGATCGACACGGGTGGGACGATCTGTGCCGCGGCGGACGCGTTGTTCGCGCATGGTGCGGAGGACGTGATCGTGACGGCGACGCACGGTGTGCTGTCGGGTCCGGCGGCGGACCGTCTGAAGAACTCGCGGGTGAGTGAGTTCGTGTTCACGAACACGCTGCCGACGCCGGCGGAGCTGAGCCGGGATCTGGACAAGATCTCGGTGCTGTCGATCGCGCCGACGATCGCGAGTGCGGTGCGTGAGGTGTTCGAGGACGGTTCGGTGACGAGCCTGTTCGACGAGCAGTAGGGATCGCGGCCGGGGTCGCGGTGGTGATCCTTTTGGGTGTGGCCTCCCTCGCCGAGTAGACTGCTGCAGTTGCTCGGCGAGGGAGGCCGTTCCCGTTGTTTCGCGGGATGCGGTGGTCCGTTATCGACGCGCTCTTCGTAGCAGGCCGTTCGTGGCCGGGTGACCACGTCCGTTTCTGACTTCGAGGAGTGAAAATGTCCGAGGTGAAGATCTCCGCCGAGACGCGCACCGAGTTCGGCAAGGGTGCCGCGCGCCGTATCCGTCGTGAGGACAAGGTTCCCGGCGTGCTGTACGGGCACGGTTCGGACCCGCTGCACCTGACCCTGCCGGGTCACGCGCTGCTGCTGGCGCTGCGTACGCCGAACGTGCTGATCGCGCTGGACATCGACGGCAAGACGAACGAGCTGGCGATTCCGAAGTCCGTGCAGCGTGACCCGCTGAAGGGTTTCCTGGAGCACGTGGACCTGCTGCTGGTGAAGCGTGGCGAGCAGGTCACGGTCGAGATCCCGGTGCACACCGAGGGTGAGCTGGCCCCGGGTGGTTACCTGCTGGAGCACGTGCTGAACGCGCTGCCGGTCGAGGCCGAGGCGACGCACATCCCGGAGTCGGTGACCGTCTCCATCGAGGGTCTGGCGGCGGGTGACTCCGTTCTCGCGAAGGACATCAAGCTGCCGAAGGGCACGACGCTGACCGTCGAGGACGACACCGTCGTTCTGCAGGTGCTGTCGGCGCAGGCCGAGGAGGCCCCGGAGGGCGAGGAGGGCGCTGAGGAAGAGGCCGCCGAGGCCTGATCCTCTTCGTCGTCGTTTCGTCGGCCGCTGTTCCCGTGCGGGGCAGCGGCCGACGCGTATGAAGGAGACATGGACGTGACGACCGATGCGGCGGCTCCGTGGCTGATCGTGGGGTTGGGCAATCCGGGGTCGGAGTACGCGGGGAACCGGCACAACGTGGGTTTCATGGTGGCGGATCTGCTGGCGGACCGGGTCGGGGGGCGGTTCAAGCGGGCCGGTAAGGCGCAGGCTCAGGTGGTGGAGGGGCGGATCGGTCCGCCGGGGCCGGGGAGCCGGCGGGTGGTTCTGGCGAAGCCGATGTCGTACATGAACCTGTCGGGTGGTCCGGTGAACGCGTTGCGGGACTTCTACAAGGTGCCGGTGGCGCATGTGGTGGCGGTTCATGACGAGTTGGACATCGATTACGGGACGTTGCGGCTGAAGTTGGGTGGCGGGGACAACGGGCACAACGGTCTGAAGTCGATGACGAAGGCGTTCGGTTCGGATTATCACCGGGTGCGGTTCGGGATCGGGCGGCCGCCGGGGCGGATGCCGGTGGCGGATTTCGTGCTGAAGGACTTCTCGTCGGTGGAGCGCAAGGAGCTGGACTACTTCGTGGACCGGGCGGCGGACGCGGTGGAGTGTCTGGTGATCGAGGGGTTGGAGCGGGCGCAAAGCACGTACAACTCCTGACTTGTCGCCCGGTGAGGTTGACGGGTCGTTCAGGCATGGCCAATGATCCCGGCCATGCCTGCCACTGCCACTGCCACGTCCTCTCGTCAGGTCTCGGTCGCCGTGTTGCGGTGGGGGCGGTTCGCGGCGATGGGCGCGGTGGCGGTGCTGATTCTGATCGCGGGTGTGTGGGCGTCGTGGGGTACGGCGCAGCACGTGATGCTGACGAAGGGCCGGGAGCGCGGCACGGTCGAGGTGGCGCGGTGTGGGTCCGAGATGTGCTGGGGCCGGTTCACGCCGTTGTCGGAGGGTGCGCAGCCGCGGGCGAGGGTCGAGCTGGAGAAGTCGGTCGCGGTGGAGAAGGGCCGGACCTACACGGTGGTCGTGAAGCCGAACAGTGATGACGCGGTGCGTTCGGGTCCTGCGGGGGTCCTGTACGCGTGGATTCCGCTGGGTGGTGCGCTGTTGCTGGCGTCGGTGGTGGTGGCGGGTGGTCTGCTGCGGACGCGGGCGGCGTGGGTGCTGGCGTTGGCGGGTGTGGGTCTGCTGACGGCTGCTTTCGTGACCGTCTGAGGGGTTGCGGCGTTCTCCAGGTCTGTGGAGGGGCCGAGCGTTGTGCGTTCGTGATTGACGTGCTGCCGGGCGAGGCTGGAAGCTGAGCCGCCCCCTCCACATCTTCCCGGTCACTTCTCGAAGATGGACGACTCTCGATGCGAACCCTCATGCGTTTCGGCGCTGTCTGCGCTGCCGCTTCCGCGGTCCTCGTGCTCGCTCCGGCCGCTCAGGCCTCTCCTCCCGGTGACAACGGCACGGTCAAGATCCATGACGCCTCGACGGGTGAGGAGCTGCGTCGCAACGAGCCGCACGTGTGCGTGTTCTACCTGGACGCCTTCGGTTTCGACGGTGGTCAGCAGGTCGACTGGCACATCGATGCCATTCCCCCGAGTGCGAACAAGGGGGAGACGGTGAAGTCCGGCGCGCTGACGCTGGACGGTCAGGGTCATGGCCGGAGCGAGGACCTGTCGCTGCCCGACGGGCACTACAAGCTGTTCTGGAACTTCGACGGTGAGAAGGGCGCGGCGAAGCACAAGGTGTTCTGGACGGACTGCGAGGACGAGGAGCCGGGCGGTGGGACGCCGTCCGGGTCGGCGTCGGCGTCGCCGTCGTCCGGGGTGTCCGGGGCGCCGTCGGGTGAGCCGGGCGCGTCGGCGTCCCCGGGGTCGTCGGCGGGTGGCGGTGAGCCGTCGTCGTCGCCGTCGCCGCAGGGTGTGGCGGGTGGTGATCTCGCCGAGACGGGCAGCGGGGCCCCGGTGGGTCTGCTGTCGGGTGTGGCGGCGGTGCTGCTCGCGGCGGGCGGGTTGCTGGTGTTCCGTCGCCGGAGTGCGCGGCGCGGCTGACGTGGGAGAGGACCGTGCCCCCGAGCCTGTACGGGCTCGGGGGCACGGTCGTGTCGGGCGGGGGGTCAGCCGGTGTTGCGCAGGCCGGCTGCCACGCCGTTGACGGTGAGGAGCAGGGCGCGGGCGAGGAGCGGGTCGGCCTGTTCGCCGGCGGCGGCGGCGTCGCGCTGCCGCTTGAGGAGGGCGACCTGGAGGTAGGAGATGGGGTCGAGGTAGGCGTCGCGGATGGCGAAGGTCTGCTTGAGGACGGGTGCGGCGTCCAGCAGTTCGTTCTCGCCGGTGACGCGGAGGACCTCGGCGACGGTGAGTTCGTGTTCGGCCTTGATGGTGTCGAAGACGTGCTTGAGTTCGTCGGGGACGAGGGTGTCGACGTAGTGCTGGGCGATCCGCAGGTCGGTCTTGGCGAGGGTCATCTCGACGTTGGAGATGAAGTTGCGGAAGAAGTGCCACTGCTCGTGCATCTCGTCGAGGACGGTGTCGAGGCCGGCCTCGCGCAGGGCCTTGAGGCCGGAGCCGACGCCGAACCAGCCGGGGACGATCTGCCGGGACTGGGTCCAGCCGAATACCCAGGGGATGGCGCGCAGGCCGTCGAGTGAGACGCCGGAGCCGGGGCGGCGGGAGGGCCGGGAGCCCAGGTGCAGGTCGGCGAGCTGGTCCACCGGCGTCGACGCGAGGAAGTACGTCGGCAGGTCGGGGTCCTCGACGAGGCGGCGGTAGGCGGCGTGGGCGGCGTCGGAGACGACGTCCATCGCGGCGTCCCAGCGGGCGAGGGCCTCGGTGGACTGGCGGGGCGCGGTGTGCAGGGCGGAGGCCTGCAACGTCGCGGCCACCGTCAGCTCCAGGTTCTCCCGGGCCAGGGACGGGATGAGGTACTTGTCGGAGATGACCTCGCCCTGTTCGGTGACCTTGATCTCGCCTTCGAGGGTGCCCCAGGGCTGGGCGAGGATGGCGTCGTGGGTGGGGCCGCCGCCGCGGCCGACGGTGCCGCCGCGGCCGTGGAAGAGGCGCAGGCGGACGCCGTAGCGGTGGGCGACGTCGCGCAGGCGGCGCTGGGCGCGGTGGATCTCCCACTGACTGGTGGTGATGCCGCCGAACTTGGAGGAGTCGGAGTAGCCGAGCATGACCTCCTGGACGTCGCCCCGGAGCGCGACGAGGCGCCGGTAGGACGGGTCGGAGAGCATGTCCTCGAGGATGGTGTCGGCGGCCTTGAGCTCGTCGGTGGTCTCCAGCAGGGGGACGATGCCGATCTTGGCCCAGCCGGCGTGGAGGTCGAGGAGTCCGGCTTCGCGGGCGAGGACGGCGGCGGCGAAGACGTCGTCGGCGCCCTGGCACATGGAGATGATGTAGGACTCGATGACCTCGGGTCCGAAGACCTCCAGGGCGCGCTTGACGGTGTGGAAGACGCCGAGGGTCTTCTCGCCGGGGGCGTCGACGGGGGCCGGAGTGGGGGCGAGGGGCCGCCGGGACCTGAGTTCCTTGGCGAGGAGCTTGGCGCGGTAGTCGCGGGGCATGTCGGCGTAGCGCCAGGATTCCTCGCCGAGCCGGTCGAAGAGCTGCCCGAGGGCGTGGTGGTGGGCGTCGGCGTGTTCGCGGACGTCCATGGTGGCGAGCTGGAGGCCGAAGGCGGCGAGGGTGCGGATGGTGCGGGCGAGGCGGCCGTCGGCGAAGAGGCCGCCGCGGTGCTCGCGCAGCGAGGTCTGGATGAGGCGCAGGTCGTCGAGGAGCTGGCTGGTGCCGAGGTAGTCGCGGCCGGGCTCGTGGGGGGTGCCCTTGGCGAGGCGCTGCTTGGTGTTCTCCAGCTTCTGCCGGATGCAGGTGGCCTTGAGCCGGTAGGGCTCCTCGGCGTTGAGGCGCTTGTAGCGGGGGCTGATCTCGGGGAGGTTCTCCAGGTCGGCGTGGAGGGAGGTGAGGAGTTCCTCGGTGGCGCCGGCGTAGCGGATGGAGTTGGAGAGGAAGCCGCGGAGTTCGTCGATGGTCTCCAGGGCGTCGTTGATGCCGTGCTCGTGCTGGAGGATGAGGACGTCCCAGGTCACCTGGGGGGTGACGTTGGGGTTGCCGTCGCGGTCGCCGCCGATCCAGGTGCCGAAGGTGAGGGGGCGGGTGTCGTCGGGGAGCTTGACGCCGGCCCGCTCCAGCTCGGCGGTGAGGTCCTCGAGGACGTCGCCGACGGCGCCCGCGTGGAGTTCGTCGAGGTAGTAGATGGCGTTGCGGGCCTCGTCGGCGGGTTCGGGGCGGACGACGCGGAGTTCGTCGGTCTGCCAGACGAGGTCGATGTTCTCGGCCAGGCGGGTGTCGAGGCGGCGGCGGTCGGATTCGATGACCGGGGTCTCCAGGAGCGCGGCGATGCGCCGGAGCTTGTTCAGGACGGAGCGGCGGGCGGCCTCGGTGGGGTGGGCCGTGAACACGGGGCGGACGTTGAGGTTGCGGACCGTCTCGCGCAGGTGTTCGGGGTCGGCGTCCTTGAGCCGGTCGGCCGTGCGGGCGAGGAGTCCGCCCTCGGCGGCGCGGCGGGCGCGCAGCTCGCGGCCGCGGTGGACCTGCTCGGTGACGTTGGCGAGGTGGAAGTAGGTGGAGAAGGCGCGGACCAGCTTGGCCGCGGTGTCGAGTTCGGTGCCGCGCAGCAGCTCGGCGGCGGCCTCGCCGTCCTCTCGGGTGAGGCGGCGGACCTTCTCGACGAGGTCCAGCAGCTCGGGGCCCTCCTGCCGGACGAGGGTCTCCCCGAGGAGGTCGCCCAGGCGGCGGATGTCGGCACGCAGCTCACTGCTCGTCGTCGTGGTCTGGTCGTCGGCACTGCTCACAGGTGCGGCTCCTTGCAGTGTTGAAGCTCGTCTGGGAGGGGGTACCCGGACGGCGTCTCGCGCGGCGGGGCGCCGCATACGGTCCGGACATCCGGGAAGAAATCAGAGCGGACCGCGCTGTCCGACCGACTCCAGGATAGGTGTCGGCCGGGACGCGCAGGGTCGCGGGCTCTTGCCGCCGGGCGACGCACTGCCATACTTACGAAGCCGTAGGTTACGGAACCGTAGGAACCATCGCACGGTTCCGTCGCCCGGCCACCCCTTCTCCATCCACATACCCCCCAGGGGACGCGTATGACCAGTAGTTCCGACGTGATCGAGGACGCCCCGAAGGCGCCCGGTCAGGCCACCGACGCCGCAGCGGCCTCAGCGACGCTGGGCGGCGAACAGAAGCGGTCCATCGAGCAGATCGCCCTCCTCCTCTTCATCACCGTCCCGTTCCTCGCGCTGCTGGCGGCCGTGCCGCTGGCCTGGGGCTGGGGCGTGAGCTGGCTGGACCTCGGTTTGCTGGTGTTCTTCTACTTCCTCGGGTGCCACGGCATCACGATCGGTTTTCACCGGCATTTCACGCACGGTTCCTTCAAGGCGAAGCGGCCGCTGAAGATCGCGCTGGCGATCGCGGGGTCGATGGCGGTCGAGGGGCCGCTGGTGCGCTGGGTGGCGGACCACCGCAAGCACCACAAGTTCTCCGACGCGGAGGGCGACCCGCATTCGCCGTGGCGGTTCGGCGAGACGCTTCCGGCGCTGATGAAGGGCCTGTGGTGGGCCCACATCGGATGGATGTTCGATGAGGAGCAGACGCCGCAGGAGAAGTACGCCCCGGACCTGATCAAGGACAAGACGCTCCGCACCATCTCCCGCCAGTTCGTCCTGTGGACGGTGGTGTCGCTGGCGCTGCCGGCGCTGATCGGCGGTCTGGTCACGATGTCCTGGTGGGGCGCGTTCACGGCGTTCTTCTGGGGCTCGCTCGTCCGGGTGGCCCTGCTGCACCACGTGACCTGGTCGATCAACTCGATCTGCCACGCGGTCGGCAAGCGCCCCTTCAAGTCGCGTGACCGCTCGGGCAACGTGTGGTGGCTGGCGATCCTGTCCTGCGGCGAGTCGTGGCACAACCTGCACCACGCGGACCCGACGTCCGCGCGGCACGGTGTGATGCGCGGCCAGCTGGACTCCTCCGCCCGGCTGATCCGCTGGTTCGAGATGGCGGGCTGGGCGTACGACGTGCGCTGGCCGTCACGCTCGCGTATCGATTCGCGCCGTAACACCGGGGAAGGCGGCTCCCCGCGCGGGAAGGAGCCCGTCGAGGCGGCATGATGGTCGCTGTGGCGACCGACTCGAGCAGCACCCCCAGCAACGACAAGCCGCGGCGAGCGCGTCGCACCCGGATGACCGGTGCCGAACGCCGCCAGCAGCTGCTGGAGATCGGTCGCACGCTCTTCGCGGCGAAAGGTTTCGAGGGCACGTCGGTGGAGGAGATCGCGGCGAAGGCCGGGGTCTCCAAGCCGGTGGTGTACGAGCACTTCGGCGGCAAGGAAGGGCTGTACGCGGTCGTCGTGGACCGTGAGATGCGCCGTCTGCTGGACATGGTGACCAGCTCCCTCACGGCCGGTCACCCCCGGGAGCTGTGCGAGCAGGCGGCCTTCGCCCTGCTGGACTACATCGAGGAGTACACGGACGGGTTCCGCATCCTGGTCCGCGACTCCCCGATCCCCCAGTCCACCGGGTCCTTCGCCTCGCTGATCTCGGACATCGCCACGCAGGTGGAGGACATCCTGGGCCGCGAGTTCAAGAGCCGCGGCTTCGACCCCAAGCTGGCCCCGCTGTACGCCCAGGCCCTGGTCGGCATGGTCGCCCTGACCGGCCAGTGGTGGCTGGACGTGCGCAAGCCGAAGAAGGCCGAGGTGGCCGCGCACCTGGTGAACCTGGCGTGGCACGGCCTGGACGGCCTGGAGGCCAGGCCCCACCTGATAGGGCGCCGCAAGGCCTAGAGGGGTTCGAGGAACTCCAGCCGGTTGCCGACCGGGTCACGCGCGTAGAAGCGCCTGTGGCCCGGCAGGGACGCGTCCCAGGTGAGGGAGACCCCGTGGGACTCCAGCCGGGCGGCGTAGGCGTCGATGCCGGTCACCCGCAGCCCGGGGTGGGCCTTCCCGGCCGCCTGGAAGTCCTCCTCGATCCCGAGGTGGAGTCGTACGGAGCCCGCCCGGAACCAGCACCCGCCCCGGCGGGCGAGCCCGGGCGGCTTCGGCACCTCCGTCATCCCGAGGACACCGGCGTAGTACGCCCGCAGCAGCTCCTCGCTCCCGGGCGGGGCGGCGAGCTGGACGTGGTCGACGGCGGTGATCATCCGTTCTCCTTGCGCGCCACGGCGAACACCCGGCGGAACGGGAACGGTGTGCCGTGCGGGCCCGCCGGATAGGCCGTGCGCAGGGCCGCCCGGTACTCGGCGAGGAAGTCCTCCCGGGCCTCGGGGTCGTCGGCGAGCGCGGTCAGCACGGGCCGCAGGCCGGTCCCCTTCACCCAGTCGAGCACCGGGTCCTCACCCTGGAGGAGGTGGATGTACGTCGTCTCCCACGCGTCGGCCGCGCAGCCGAGGCCTGTGAGGTGCTCCAGGTAGGCCTCGGGGGTGAGGACGGCGTCGGCGTGGCGCAGGGTGTCGGCGAGGCGGCCCCGCCAGCGCGGTGAGCCGGCGAGGTCGCGCATGAGCCGGTGGCTGGGGGCCTCGAAGTTCCCGGGCACCTGGAAGGCGAGGGTGCCGCCGGGTTTCAGCGCGGCCACCCAGTCGCCGAACCGCTCCACGTGCCCCGGCACCCACTGGAGGGTGGCGTTGCTGAAGATCAGGTCGTGGGGCTCCGCGGGCGTCCAGGTGCGTGCGTCGGCGTGGGCGAAGTCCAGGTGCCCGCCGCCCGGGGTGGGCCCCTCGTGCTCCACGTGGGCCTTGTCGAGCATCTCGGTCGAGCTGTCGTAGCCGGTGATCCTGGCGGTGGGCCAGCGGCGGGCGAGCAGCGTGGTGACGTTGCCGGGGCCGCAGCCGAGGTCGGCGACGCGAGGGGGGTCGTCGGGCAGGTCGGGGACGCGGGCGAGGAGGTCCACGAAGGGACGGGCGCGGTGGCCGGCGTGGCGCAGGTACTGGGCGGGGTCCCAGGTGGGGGCGGCTGCGGGCATGGGCTCTCCTGGTGTCCTTCATGGCGGCCGTACGGGACGCCTACTCAGCGCGACTCCGACAGTATCTCGATGTCAAGATAATGGACGTCAAGAGACTCTACGTCGACACAACCACTACACTGATCGTCATGGAGGACGAGGTCGACCGGCTGGTCGCAGCATGGCGCCGGGAGCGCCCGGACCTCGACGTGGAACCGCTCGAGGTGCTCAGCCGCGTGAGCAGACTGGCCCGGCATCTGGACCGGGCCCGTCGCCTGGCCTTCTCGGAGCACGGCCTGGAGCCGTGGGAGTTCGACGTCCTGACGGCCCTGCGCCGCGCGGGCACGCCGTACCAGCTCTCGCCCGGACAGCTCCTCACCCAGACCCTGGTCACATCGGGCACGATGACGAACCGCATCGACCGCCTGGCCAAGAAGGGCCTGGTGGAACGCCTCCCCGACCCCAGTGACCGCCGGGGCGTGCTGGTCCGGCTGACGGTCGAGGGCCGGGACCGCGCGGACCAGGCCCTGGCCGGTCTGCTCGACCAGGAGCGCGCGATCCTCGCGGAGCTCTCCCGCGCCCAGCGCAGCGAGCTGGCGGCGCTGCTACGCCAGCTGACCGCCCCGTTCGACAACATCCCCGGCTAGGTCGACGGGCCCGACCCCGGCCCGGCGGGCCAGGGCGACGGCGGCGAGGGTCGAGTGGACACCCAGCTTGCCGAGGACGTTCTGCATATGCGTCCGCACGGTGTGCGGCGACAGGTACAGGCGCTCGGCGACGGCCTTGCGCCCCAGCCCCGCCACCATGCACCGCAGCACCTCCCGCTCACGCGGAGTGAGGGACTCCACGAGCCGCTCGCTCTCGGTGCGGTGCTTGCGGGCGGCGGTCAGCTCGCGCAGGACGCCGGTCAGCAGGGCGGGCGGCAGATGGGTCTCGTCCCGCAGCACGCCCCGGATGACGGTGAGCAGCCGGGACAGCGAGCAGTCCTTGGCGACCCAGCCGGAGGCCCCGGCCTGCAGGGCGAGCGCCGCCCGCCGCGGGTCGTCCTTCTCGGCGAGCACGACGATCCGTACGTTCGGCTGCGCCGAGCGCACGCCCGTGACGAGGGAGATCCCGTCGACGAGCCCGTCCTCGTTGCCCTCCTGCACGGGTACGGCCGGCCGGGCGCCCGGCACCTTGCCGCCCAGGTCGGCGTCGACGAGCAGCACGTCGAAGCGGCGCCCCTCGGCGACCGCCCGCTCCAGACTGCGCAGCGCGGCCGGGCCGCTGCCGGCCGCGGAGACGTCGACGTCCGGCTCGGCGGCCAGGGCCGCGGCGAGTGACTCGGCGAAGATGCGATGGTCGTCGACGACCAGGACTCGGATGCGAACCACGTAACCCCCTTCCCCAGGCTCCTGAAGAGCAGGGGATACCCCATCGTCGGCAGACGACACCGCGCGGGTACGACGCCGGAGTGTCCGGAACCGCTGCGGCTGTCCGTCCGTCCTGTGCCGCAGCCTGGCCGGGTCGCCGCAGCCGCACGGCCGCCGCCGTGCAGGAACCGCTACCCCCACCCCGGGCGTCGTACCCGGCTGTCTCGCCCCCTGATCGGCACCGGCCCCCACCGGTGCTGTTCATCAGGGTACGGGCGGGGGCCCGGAGCGGAAGGTTATTTGCAGAACTGACAGTCCGGCGCGTTTATGGTGTGCCGCATGTTCCGTCTTGAGACAGAAGTCGACAAAGCCCGACGTGATCTGCTCCGCTCACGCCTGCGGGACGCGAACACAGCCGCCTCTCCGATCCTGCGTGCCCTGCGCGGAACACCGGACGAACGGGACGTGCCGTTGCACGTGTGGGCTGTGAACGACGCGGACGGCGACCTGGCCGGCGGACTGGTGGGCTACACCTGGGCGACCTGGCTGCACGTCACGTACCTGTGGGTGGACGACCGCCACCGGGGCCGGGGCCTGGGAGCCCGGCTGCTCGCGCGGGCGGAACACCTCGCGGTCACCCGGCACGGCTGCCGCGCGTCCCGCCTGGAGACCTGGGACTTCCAGGCCCCCCGCTTCTACGAGAAGCAGGGGTACGAGGTGGCGTGCGCGGTGCCGGACTATCCGCCGGGGATCACGGAGTACCTGCTGACGAAGCGGCTGGGGTGAGGCGCGCCCTCGCTCTCCCGGAGTGAGGGCGCCGTCGCCTCAGCGCACCCGGCGTGCCCCCGCCGAGGGCACCGCCTCGAAGACCCGGGGCGTGGTGAAGCCCGCTGCCGTGAAGGCCTCCGTCACCGCCTTGGTGATGGCGTCCACGTCCGCCTCCTCCGCCAGGACGATCGCCGAGCCGCCGAAGCCGCCGCCGGTCATGCGGGCGCCCAGGGCGCCGGAGGCGAGGGCCGTGTCGACGGTCAGGTCCAGTTCGGGGCAGGAGATGCGGAAGTCGTCGCGCAGGGAGGCGTGGCCCTCGACCAGGACCGGGCCGATCGCGCGGGTCTGCCCCGACTCCAGCAGCGCCACCACCCGCTCCACGCGTTCGTTCTCCGTGACGATGTGGCGGACCAGGCGGCGGACCTCCTCGTCGTCGCCGAGGCGGGCCAGGGCCGCGTCCAGGTCGGCGTAGGGGACGTCCCGCAGGGCGTCGACGCCCAGCAGGGCGGCGCCCTTCTCGCAGCCCGCGCGGCGCTTGCCGTACTCGCCCTCGCTGTGGGAGTGCTTGACCTGCGTGTCGACCACGAGGAGGCGCATGCCCTCGGCCGCCAGGTCGAAGGGGATCTGCTGCTGCGAGAGGTCGCGCGTGTCGAGGAACAGCGCGTGGCCCGCCTCGCAGCACGCCGACGCCGTCTGGTCCATGATGCCGACCGGGGCGCCGACGTAGACGTTCTCCGCGCGCTGGCACAGGCGGGCCAGCTGCCAGCCCTTGAGGCCCAGGGAGAACAGGTCGTTCAGGGCGAGCGCGACCACGACCTCCAGCGCCGCCGACGAGGACAGGCCCGCGCCGGACGGGACCGTGGAGGCAAGGTGGACGTCCGCGCCCGTCACCGCGTGGCCGGCCTCGCGCAGCGCCCACACCACGCCCGCCGGGTACGCCGTCCAGTTCTTGTCCGTCTCGGGCGCCAGGTCGTCCAGGCGGAGTTCGGTGACCCCGCCCTGCACGTCCGCCGAGTGCAGGCGCAGGACGCCGTCCTCGCGGGGTGACACCGCCGCCACCGCCGTGTGCGGGAGGGCGAACGGCATGACGAAGCCGTCGTTGTAGTCCGTGTGCTCGCCGATGAGGTTGACGCGGCCCGGCGCCGCCCACACGCCCTGCGGCGCGGCTCCGTACAGCTGCGCGAACCGCTCGGCGACCTTCTCGGCAACAGCCTCGCTCATGCCCTGACCCCTGACCCTTCCGTACGTACTAGTTGCCGCGCCGCTGCGCGAAGTCCCACGCGTCGGCGACGATTCCCGCGAGGTCCGCGCGGGACGGGTTCCAGCCCAGCTTCTCGCGGGCCGTGGCGGCCGACGCCACCAGGACCGCCGGGTCGCCGCCCCGGCGCGGGGCCACGACCTCGGGGATCGGGTGGCCCGTCACGCGGCGGACCGTCTCGATGACCTCGCGGACGGAGAAGCCGTTGCCGTTGCCGAGGTTGCAGATCAGGTGCTCGCCGGGGGCGGCGGCCTCCAGGGCCAGCAGGTGGGCCTCCGCCAGGTCCGCGACGTGGATGTAGTCGCGGACGCAGGTGCCGTCCGGCGTCGGGTAGTCGTCGCCGAAGACGGAGATCGCGTCCCGGCGGCCCTGCGCGACCTGGAGGACCAGGGGGATCAGGTGGGACTCGGGGTCGTGGCGCTCGCCGTGCTCGCCGTACGCCCCGGCCACGTTGAAGTAGCGCAGCGAGACCGCGCCGAGGCCGTGAGCGGCCGCCTCGCCCGTGATCATGTGGTCGACCGCGAGCTTCGAGGCGCCGTAGGGGTTGGTCGGGGAGGTGGGGGCCGACTCGACGATCGGGACCTGCTCCGGTTCGCCGTACGTGGCGGCCGTCGAGGAGAAGACCAGCTTGCGGACGCCCGCCTCGCGCATCGCGGCCAGCAGGGCCATGGTGCCGCCGACGTTGTTGTCCCAGTACTTCTCCGGCTTCACGACCGACTCGCCGACCTGCGAGAACGCCGCGAAGTGCAGGACGCCGTCGAAGGAGGAGTCCAGCCACTTGGCCGCGTCGCGGATGTCGCCCTCGATGAAGGCGGCACCCGCCGGGACGCCCTCGCGGAAGCCCGTGGAGAGGTTGTCCAGGACGACGACCTCGTGACCGGCCTCCAGCAGGTGCTGGGCGACCACGCTGCCGACGTAGCCCGCGCCGCCCGTCACCAGGTACTTCCCGCTCATGAACTCGCTACCTCTCGCAGTCGCTCGGCCGCGCGCTCCGGCGGCACGTCGTTGATGAACACGTTCATGCCGGACTCGGAACCCGCGAGAAACTTCAGCTTGCCGGAAGTGCGGCGGATGGTGAAAAGCTCGAGGTGGAGCGCGAAGTCCTCGCGCACGACCCCGTCGAACTCCTCCAGCGCGCCGAACGGGGCCTGGTGCCAGGCCGCGATGTACGGCGTCGGCGGCTCGTTCTCACCGAAGATCCGGTCGAAGCGCCTCAAGAGTTCCAGGTAAACCTTGGGGAACTCTGTGCGCGCCTCCTCGTCCAGGCCGAGCAGGTCGGGGACGCGGCGCCTGGGGTACAGGTGGACCTCGTACGGCCAGTGCGCCGCGTACGGCACGAAGGCCACCCAGTGTTCACTCTCCAGGACGACCCGCTCACCGGCGAGTTCCCCCTCCAGGACGGCGTCGAAGAGGTTCTCCCCGCCCGTCATCTCCTTGTGGGCCGCGACCGAGCGGAGCATCAGGGCGGTGCGCGGGGTGGTGAAGGGGTAGGCGTAGATCTGGCCGTGCGGGTGCTGGAGCGTCACGCCGATCTCGGCGCCCCGGTTCTCGAAGCAGAACACCTGCTCGACGGAGGGAAGATGGGACAGCTCGGACGTACGGTCCGTCCACGCCTCCAGCACGAGGCCGGCCTGCTCCTCGGTGAGGCTCGCGAAGGACGCGTTGTGGTCGGAGGTGAAGCAGACGACCTCGCAGCGGCCGGAGTCGCCGGCGAGCGAGGGGAAGCGGTTCTCGAAGACGACGACGTCGTACGAGGAGTCCGGGATCTCGCTCAGCCGGTCACCCTCGGAGGGGCACAGGGGGCACTCGTCGGCCGGGGGGTGGTAGGTGCGGCCCTGGCGGTGCGAGGCGACGGCGACACTGTCGCCGAGCAGGGGGTCGCGGCGGATCTCGGACGTGGTGACGGTGCGGTCCAGCGGGCGGCGGTCGGCCGCGCCGCGCACGCTGTCGTCGCGCAGGTCGTAGTAGATGAGCTCGCGACCGTCGGCCAGCCGGGTCGAGGTCTTCTTCACGCCGGACTCCTCATCCTTCAAACATAACCGAACATATCAAAACACCACCCTTCTCAATCGTCAACATCACAATCCAACAAAGAGCATCACCGGAAGTGTTCAATCACTGAACACGGAGGCGTAGATTCCGCGAGGTATCAGTTCACGCACCTAAGCGAGGGCTAGTGCATACCCCCACATATCTGGCAGCCGAGCTACGACTCCCCACGAACTGGCTCGACTACACGATCCTCGGCATCTACTTCGTCGTCGTCCTCGGCATCGGCTTCGCCGCCAGACGTTCGGTGAAGACCAGCCTCGACTTCTTCCTCTCCGGCCGTTCCCTGCCCGCCTGGGTCACCGGTCTCGCGTTCATCGCGGCCAACCTGGGCGCCACCGAGATCCTGGGCATGGCCGCCAACAGCGCGCAGTACGGCGTCTACACCACCCACTGGTACTGGATCGGCGCCATCCCCGCCATGGTCTTCCTCGGCCTGGTGATGATGCCCTTCTACTACGGCTCCAAGGTGCGCTCGGTCCCCGAGTTCCTGCTGCTGCGCTTCGACAAGGCGGCGCACCTGCTCAGCTCGGTCCTCTTCGCCTTCGCCGCGATCCTCATCGCCGGTGTCAACCTCTACGCCCTCGCCATCGTCGTCGAGGCGCTGCTGGGCTGGCCCCAGTGGGTGGCGATCGTGGTCGCCGGCTTCTTCGTCCTGGCGTACATCACACTCGGCGGTCTGTCCTCGGCGATCTACAACGAGGTCCTGCAGTTCTTCGTGATCCTCGCCGCGCTCATCCCCATCACCGTGCTCGGCCTGAAGTCGGTCGGCGGCTGGGACGGGCTGTCCGACAAGCTCACCGCGCAGCACGGCGGCGACTTCATGACCTCCTGGGGCGGCACCGGCATCGGCAGCGACAACCCGCTGGGCGCGAACTGGCTGACCATCGTCCTCGGCCTCGGCTTCGTGCTCTCCTTCGGCTACTGGACGACGAACTTCGCCGAGGTGCAGCGCGCGCTGTCCGCGAAGAACCTCTCGGCGGCCCAGCGCACCCCGCTGATCGCCGCGTTCCCGAAGATCTTCATCGTGTTCCTGGTGATGATCCCGGGCCTGGTCGCCGCGGCCCTGGTGCCGAAGATCGGCACGGCCGGCTCCGACCTGCAGTACAACGACGCGATCCCCTACCTGATGGAACAGCTCCTGCCCAACGGTGTGCTCGGCATCGCCGTGACGGGTCTGCTGGCGGCGTTCATGGCGGGCATGGCGGCCAACGTGTCATCGTTCAACACCGTGTTCACGACGGACATCTGGGCGAAGTACGTCGTGAAGGACCGCGAGGACGACTACTACGTGCGCTTCGGCCGCCTGATCACCGCGATCGGCGTGCTCGCCTCCATCGGCACGGCGTTCCTGGCGTCGTCCTTCTCCAACATCATGAGCTACCTCCAGACCCTGTTCTCCTTCTTCAACGTGCCGATGTTCGTGGTCTTCATCATCGGCATGTTCTGGAAGCGGGCGTCCATGAAGTCGGGCTTCTGGGGGCTCATCGCCGGCACCACGGCCGCGATGGTCAACTACTTCGTCCTCTACAAGCAGGACATCGTCGACATCCCCTCCGACCAGGGGGCGAACTTCGTCTCGGCGATCGCGGGGTTCGTCGCGGGCGCGGTGGTCATGGTGGCCGTCTCGCTGTTCACCGCGCCGAAGCCGGTGGAGGAACTGCAGGGGCTGGTGTACGGCACGACCTCGCCCGGCATGGCGGAGCCGCCGGCGCCGGGTGACGAGGCGTGGTACCGCAAGCCGGCGCTGCTGGGCTGGGGCGCGGTCGTGCTGGCCGCGGCCTGCTACATCCCGTTCTCGTTCTGACGCGTGGAGGTTGACGGAACATGTCCGAGTTCTACTCCGAGAAGGACGTGCAGCGGGAAGTCACCGAGCTGCAGGGCAAGTCGGCGACCGCTGCGCGGCTGTTCGACATCCGGCGGATCATCGGCGGGCTGTTCGTGGTCTACGGCGTCATCGTCACGATCGCGGGCTTCACGGCGTCCGACGCCGACATCGACAAGGCGGAGGGCGTGAACATCAACCTGTGGACCGGGTTGGGGATGCTCGCGCTGGGTCTGTTCTTCCTGGTGTGGCTCAAGCTGCGGCCGGTGGCTCCACCACCGCCGGGACTGGAGCCGGAGGGGGACGAGCGGGTGGAGTAACCCGGGGTTGTGCGGTGCTCGGCGTGGGTGCGGGGGCCGGGTGGGTACGCAGCCCGGCGCAGCGGAGTGCCGCTTCTTTGGGACGGGTGCCGCCCCTAGCGGCACGCATGCCCGCAGCTAGGGCAGCCACGACGCACCCGCAGCCGCCGGACCACGGAAGGGGACGTGTCGGGGGGTGTCCGCCCGCAGCGGTTGGCGCGTCAACGCCAGTCAGTCGGTAAGTGGGTCCATCGCGCCGTTCCGAGGACGGACACCCCCCGGCGCGGCCCCGACCCACCACCCGGCGCCAGGCGAAGACGCGCACCGCGGCTCACGGCTCTCGCGACACCGGCCCCGCCCGGTCCAGCAACCCCGTTCGGGCCGCCAGGGCCGCTGCTTCCAGGCGGGAGCCGACGCCCAGTTTCATGAGGACCCGTTGGACGTGGGTGCGGGCCGTCGAGGGGGCGATGCCCATGCCCGCCGCGATCAGGCGGGTGTCCTCGCCGTCCGCGACGCGGACCAGGACCTCCACCTCCCGGGGGGTGAGCATGGACAGCAACCGCTGGCCCTCGTCGTCCGGTTGGGCCGCCGGGTTGAGCAACTCGCTGAACGCCCCCTGCAGCAGTTGCGGCGCCACCGCCGCCTCCCCCGCCCGCGCCTTCATGATGGCCCGCTCGACACCCTCTATGCGCTCATCGTGCCGGACGTAGCCCGAGGCACCCGCCGCGAACGCCGCCGCGATGCCGCGCGGGCTGGGGACCGGGCCCAGCACCAGCACCGCCACCTGCGGCCGCTCCCGCTTGATCCTCACCACCGGGTCGAAGATCCCCGGCTCCGCCGGCGTGGCCGTCCCCAGCAGGCACACCTCCGGCGCCCGCGTGATCACCAGCTCCGCCGCCCCCGCCGCCGGCGCCGCCGCGGCCAGCACCCGGTGCCCCCGCAGTTTCAACGCCGAGGCCAACGCCTCCGCCAGCAGTCGGTGGTCGTCGACCACCATGAGCCGCACTCCCATCGAGCAACCCCCCAGTCACCCCGGTCCCCCCAAATGGAAGCCCCCCGGCTCCCCCGCCTTCATGCCCCCGGAAGCTACACGCTTGTTCGACGTTGCGCTCCCCCTACCCGCGAGAATCGCCCCGGATCGCCGAAATTCCTCTCATTCGAGGTTGACTGAGCCAAACGCGAACGGCCCCGCCCCTGAACAGGGACGGGGCCGCACCGGCCACCGGTCGATCAAGAACCGGTCACCGGATGATCAGCTCGTACCGAAGCCGACCGCGAGGTACTCCTTGTCACGGCCTGCGGACCGGTTGCTCGCGTACACCTTGGACATGTAGAGCTGCCCGTCGCCGTAGAGGAACTCGGAGTACTCCGGCGACATGCTGGTCTCCACGTCCCGCACCTGGTCCGAGGCGGGGTTCTCCAGCAGCTTCGTCTGCTTGAAGCTGCCCCCGTCGATGCTGACGATCTGTCCGCCCTTGTCGTACGGCGGCCGCTTGTACGCGATCAGGTTGCCGCCGTCCATCCGCAGCGGCGAGATCGTGTAGCCGTCCCCGGCGTCGGCGCGCTGCCCGGTCTGCTTGCCGGTGGCGAGGTCGAAGGCGACGATCTCGTTGGTCTGGCTGTACTCGCCGGTGCCGTCGTGCTCCTCGGTCGGCAGGTACAGCCGGTCGTTGCCGACGGCCAGCAGGTTGCAGTACTCGATGCGCGTGATGCCCTCGCAGCGCGCCGCGAACTGCTCGCCCGGCGCGGAGATGCGCGTGCGCAGCTTGCCGGTCTTGTTGTCGATGGAGAAGAAGTCGGAGATGCCGCTGCCGTCGCCCGCGGAGTCGCCGACGTCGGCGGCCACGACCAGCGGGTTGGTCGACACGATGCTCGCGTACTCGATGCCCTCGGCCATCTTGTACTCCGAGATCACCTTCCCGGACTTCGGGTCGATGGTCTGGATGTGCAGCTGCCGCTGGTCGTACGTGCCGCACTTGCGCACCGCGACGAGCTTCTCGCCGCCGCCGTACCCGGCGTCGTAGCAGGTGTCGGTCGGCTTCGGGCTCCACAGGAGCTTCCCGGAGACGTCGAAGGCGGCGCCGCCGCTGGTGCTGCCGACGGCGACCGTCTTTCCGCTGACCGTGACGTTGTCGAAGTTGATCAGATCGTCACCGGTCTTGACCGTCTTGGTCCACAGCTTCTTGCCCGCGTCGAGGTCGATCACCGCGATCTGGCTGCACCCGTGCGACGGGTCCGCCTTCGTCGGCATCGCGGGCTGGTAGAGGATCGCCGTCTTGCCGTCGTCGGTGACGTGGCGGCTGGCCTGGCAGACCGGGCCGGGCAGCGGGATCTTCCACAGCTCGCCGCCCTTGTCGCGGTCGTAGCCGACGACCTGGGCGACGCCGCTCTTGACGTACGCCTTGTCGGTGAGCCACGAGCCGGAGACGACGACCGTGCTGTCGTTCTTCACCGCGGGCGCCGGGACCTGGAAGAGGACGCGGGCGCTGGGGTCCGCCGGTGCCTTCTCCTTGCCGGAGGTGGTGCCGCCCTTGTTGTCGCCCGAGCCTCCGGTACCGCCGCTGGAGCCGGCCGTGTCGTCCTTCTTGCCGTCGTCCTTGCCGGAGTTGGCGTACCAGACTCCGCCGCCGATGATCAGGGCGATCGCCACGACCGCGGCGACGATGATGGCCAGCTGCGCGTTGAACTTGCCCCCGCCGCCCGGCTGTCCGGGCTGCGGCTGGAGCGGCATGGTCTGCTGCGGGTAGCCGTAGCCGGGCTGCTGCCCGTACCCGGGCTGCCCGTATCCCGGCTGGCCGTAGGGCGCCTGCGGCGGTTGTCCGTACTGGCCCGGCTGCTGACCGGGGTAGCCGTAACCGGGCGGGGCCTGCGGCGGCTGAGGTGCCTGCGGCGGCTGAGGTGCCTGCGGCGGCTGGGGTGCCTGCGGCGGCTGGGGTGCCTGCGGCGGCTGGGGTGCCTGCGGCGCGCCCTGCGGATAGCCGTAGCCCGGCTGGGGCTGAGGCTGGGGCGGCGCGGGCGGGGGCGACTGCGGGGGCTGGCCGGGGGGCGGTCCGAAGCCGCCCTGCTGCGGGGGCTGCTGGGGCGGCGGAGGCGGCGGCTGGGTCATGACGTGAGTACCTCGGGGAAGGGGACGGGCGGCGCGAGCGGAAGGGGATCCGAAGGAGAAGGAGGCTGCGGCGTCACTTGCCGTACGCGAGCATCAACTTCTCCTTGGAGTCGTCGTTTCCGCTCAGCCGGGTGGTCGAGATGTAGAAGCGCCCGTCGACCCAGTCGACGTCCTTCGAGAAGAAGCTGTCCTCGATGTCCGCGGCACCCTGCGGGTTCTGCAGCAGTGTGACCGGCTTGTGGCTGCCGCCGCCGGTCGGGATGGACACGATCCGGCCGCCCGCGTCGTACGACGGCTGCACGTAGGCGATGAGCTTTCCGCCCTCGGTCTTCATCGGCAGCATCGACTCGTCGGCAGGGGACTTCACGCGCCACTTCTCCTTGCCGTTCGCGAGGTCGACCGCGACGATCTCGTTGGCGCCGGTGGTCGCCTCGGTCGGCAGGTAGAGCGTGGTGTCGTCGACGGCGACGCCCTGGCAGCCCGTGAGGTCGCGCTCGAGGATGGCCCAGCCGCACTCGGGGGCGAAGTCCTCGTCGAAGCCGACCTGCGAGCGGAACTTCCCGCCGGAGGTGAAGGTGGAGATGTTCCAGGCCTTCTTGTCCTCGTTGGTGCTGTAGATGACCAGCGGGCTGACCGAGTAGGTGCGCGCGACCCGCCAGCCCTTGTCGAACGGCTGGGTCCACTTCACCTTGCCGGTGCGCGGGTCGAGCTCCTGCACCTCGTCGTGCTCCTTGTCGGTGCCGGCACCACAGGAGGAGACGGCGATGAGCTTCTCGCCGCCGGCGAACGCGGCGGGGAAGCAGGCGTTGCCGTAGCGCTTCTTGTCGAAGAGCTTGTCGCCGTTGGTCACGTCGTACGCCGTGCCGGACTGGGAGCGGCCCACCATCAGCGTCTTGCCGGTGATGGACAGTTCGACGGAGAGCGTGGAGTCGAACAGGGCGCCGTCGGCGACCTTCTGCGTCCAGCCCTTCTCGCCCGTGTCGAGGTCGATCTCCTGCAGCTGGTTGCACTTGGCGCGGCTGCTGCTGCCGCTCATGTACGCGACGACGATCTTGCCGTCGGACGTCTGCTGCGGGGTGGTCGCGCAGATCTTGTGGGGGAAGGTGAGGGCGTCCCAGGCCGGCTTGCCGTCACCGACGTCGTAGGCGAGGAGTTGCTTGTACGCCGCCTTCACCGCCGTCTTGCCGGTGATCCACATGCCGGGGGCCTCGGCGCCGGAGCCGGGCGCGTCGGGCGCCTCCTTGTACCAGAGGACCCTGGCCTCGCCGGCCCGGCGGCCCTCGTTGAGGTTCTCCGGGTCCTCGCCGCCGTCGCCGCTGCCGTCACCGGGGTTGGCCGGTGCGGAGGCGTCCGGCTTCGCGTCGTCGCTGGTCCGGGCGACCGGCTTCTTCTGCCCCTCGCCGGAGTCGGAGTCGGTGACCGCCCACACCGTGCCGCCGACCACGAGCAGCGCGGCGACGGCCGCGCCGATGACGAGGGCCGGCTTGCCCTTGAAGGGGTTGCGGGAGCCGCCCGGGGGCGGGGTGCCGGGCGCGCCGGGGTACTGCGGCTGCGGCGGGTAGCCGTAGGCGGGCTGGCCGTACGCGCCCGGCTGCTGCGGCTGGCCGTACGGACCCGGCTGCTGCGGCTGACCGTAGGGACCCGGCTGCTGGGGCTGGCCGTAGGAGCCGGGGTTGTACGGTCCGGGCTGGCCGTACGGTCCGGGCTGCTGCGGGGGCTGCTGGGGGTAGCCGTACCCGGGCTGCGGCGGGCCCTGCGGGGGCGGTGGCGTCTGGGGCGGGCCCTGGGGCGGTGGCGGGGTCTGCGGTGCTCCGTGACCTCCGCCCTGCGGCGGCTGGTCCTGCGGTGCTCCGAAACCACCGTGCGGTGGCTGACTGGGCGGCTGAGTCATCAGTCGCTCCCCCCGTTCGATCACTGATTTCTAGCCACGCCCTGAGGTTCGCGATGGGCTCAGAGTCGTTTCATAAAGTTCTCAGACGGCTCTTTCTATCACCCGGTACCGACAGCACACCGGGCCGTGTCATCCCCTGTTCCCAAGGGAGGACCGGCCCGTGATGCCGTTGTTATGCGCCTTCACGCACCCTTCACGCGTCCTCGGCGAGTTCCAGCCAGCGCAGCTCCAGCTCCTCGCGCTGACCGGCCAACTCCCGCAGCTCCGCGTCCAGTTCGGCAACCTTCGCGAAGTCCGTGGCGTTCTCGGCGATTTGGGCGTGCAGCTTGGTCTCCCGGTCGGAGACCTTGTCGAGCTGCCGCTCGATCTTCTGCAGCTCCTTCTTGGCGGCGCGCTGGTCGGCGGCGCTCTTCTCCGGGGCGGCGGACTGCTGCTGCGCGGCGGCGGGGGCCGAGGCGGCCGCGGCCTCCTCCATGCGCTGCCTGCGCTCCAGGTACTCGTCGATGCCGCGCGGCAGCATCCGCAGGGCGCCGTCGCCGAGCAGGGCGAACACCCGGTCGGTGGTGCGCTCGATGAAGAACCGGTCGTGGGAGATGACGATCATCGAGCCGGGCCAGCCGTCGAGGACGTCCTCCAGCTGGGTCAGCGTCTCGATGTCGAGGTCGTTGGTGGGCTCGTCGAGGAAGAGGACGTTGGGCTCGTCCATGAGCAGGCGCAGCAGCTGGAGCCTGCGGCGCTCACCGCCGGACAGGTCACCGACGGGCGTCCACTGCTTCTCCTTGCCGAAGCCGAACGTCTCGCACAGCTGCCCGGCGGTCATCTCGCGTCCCTTGCCGAGGTCGACGCGCTCGCGCACCTGCTGCACGGCCTCCAGCACCCGCGTGGCCGGGTCGAGTTCGGCGACCTCCTGGGAGAGGTAGGCCAGCTTGACGGTCTTGCCTACGCGGACGCGGCCGCCGGCGGGCTGGGCGTCGCCGTCGGTCCGGGCGGCCTCGGCCATGGCCCGCAGCAGGGACGTCTTGCCGGCGCCGTTGACGCCGACGAGGCCGATCCGGTCGCCGGGGCCGAGCTGCCAGGTGACGTGCTTGAGGAGGACCTTGGGGCCCGCCTGGACGGTGATGTCCTCCAGGTCGAACACGGTCTTGCCGAGCCGGGTGGAGGCGAACTTCATCAGCTCGCTGCTGTCCCGGGGCGGCGGCACGTCGGCGATGAGCTCGTTGGCTGCCTCCACGCGGAAGCGCGGCTTGGACGTCCGGGCCGGCGCCCCGCGGCGCAGCCAGGCCAGCTCCTTGCGGACGAGGTTCTGCCGCTTGGCCTCCTCGGTCGCGGCGATGCGCTCGCGCTCGGCCCGGGCGAAGACGTAGTCGGAGTAGCCGCCCTCGTACTCGTAGACCGTGCCGCGCTGGACGTCCCACATGCGGGTGCACACCTGGTCGAGGAACCAGCGGTCGTGGGTGACGCACACCAGCGCCGAGCGGCGGTTCTGCAGGTGCCGGGCGAGCCAGGCGATGCCCTCGACGTCGAGGTGGTTGGTGGGCTCGTCCAGGACGAGCAGGTCCTGCTCCTCGATGAGCAGCTTGGCCAGCGCGATACGGCGGCGCTCACCGCCGGACAGCGGGCCGATGACGGTGTCGAGCCCCTTGGGGAAGCCCGGCAGGTCCAGGCCGCCGAACAGGCCGGTCAGGACGTCCCTGACCTTGGCGTCGCCCGCCCACTCGTGGTCGGCCATGTCGCCGATGACCTCGTGCCGCACGGTCGCCGCGGGGTCGAGGGAGTCGTGCTGGGTGAGCACGCCGAGGCGCAGGCCGCCGGAGTGGGTGACGCGCCCGGTGTCGGCGTCCTCCTGCTTGGCGAGCATCCGGATCAGCGTGGTCTTGCCGTCGCCGTTGCGGCCGACGACGCCGATGCGGTCCCCCTCGGAGACGCCGAGGGAGATGCCGTCGAGCAGGGCGCGGGTGCCGTACACCTTGCTGACGTTCTCGACATTGACCAGGTTGACGGCCATTTCGCTCCTGACGAGGGGGATGGATCGACCCTCCAGGGTAGTCGGGCGGCGGGGTGCTCCGGCCGGGGTGTTCAGGAGCGGGCGGCGGCCTCCCGGCGCTGCCGGTACCGCGACACGTCCATCAGCCGGTGGTCGAACGGCAGCTCCGGGTCGAGGGGGCCGATCCGGTCCTCGGCCGCCACGCAGCGCGGATCGTCGCGGTAGGCCAGTCCGGACACGGCGCAGATGCGGATGGGCTGCCGCTCGTCGTGGGTGAGGGCGACCAGCGCGTCCCCCACTTCGGGCTCGCGCCCCTTGTAGTGCCCGAGCCAGCGGCACGCCGCCTCGCGGACGTCGGGGTGCTCGTCGCGGGCCAGGGTGAGCACGGCGGTGAGGCTCTCGGGGCGGACCTGGGACCGGCCGTCCTCCGACCGCTCCACGGCGTCCGGCACCAGGGCGCGCACCCTCGGATCCGGGTGGGTGAGGAAGGACAGGCCGACGGCCTCGATCTCCGGGTCACTGTCGTGGGTCATGGCGTTGAGGAGGGCCGCCAGCACCTCCGGGTCCTGCTCCTGCTTGGCCCAGGGCACCAGTTCCCTGCCCCGCTCCCAGAAGGGGTCCTTCCCCCGGAAGGCGTCTCCGAGGATCAGGAACAGCAGGACCTCGGCGGCGAGCAGGCGGTACAGCCGGTCCGGGTGGTTGAGCAGGTCCCTGGTCCACTGCCAGGTCTCCTCGTCGAGGCGGCGGCCGAGCGTGAAGACCACGTCGGACCAGACGACGTGGTCCCGGTCGGGGTGGGCCAGGGCCCGCTCGACGAGTTCGTCGAAGGGCGTGCGGATGCCGTAGCGGACCTCCAGGGAGGTGAGGACGGCCCGGTGCTCGTCGCGCACGGTCAGCCCGCCGAGGGTGAGCTGCTCGCACCACCAGCCGATCTCGGCGTCCTCGACCCGGACCCGCTCGACCGGTCCGGTCAGGCCGGTGCGGCGCCGCAGCTCCGCCTCCACGCCGGTCTCCACCCAGGACCGGGCGCGGGCCAGCATCTCCTCGCGCGCCGGGGCGGGGACGGGGATCCGGTGGGTGGCGAGCGTGAGGGTCAGCAGGTGTGATCCGCCGTCCACCGCCCGCAGCAGCGGGGTGGTGCCGTCGGGCAGGCGGCGCAGTGGGTCGGCGCCGCCCTCCAGCAGCGCCTCTGTCACGGCCTCGTCGTAGGCCGCGACCGCCCGGCACAGGACCGGCAGGCCGTCGTCGGGGGTCTCGGGGTCGGCTCCGGATTCCAGCAGGGCCCGGACCTCGTCCGCGTCCCCCCGCCGTACCGCCGTGACCAGTGCCTGCACGCCCGCGCCCTCCAAGGTCCCTGGGAACCCGGGGAGCCTAAGCGCCGGTGACCGGCCGCCGCACGTGATTAACGCCCGGCCACCGTCGCCCCGGGCGCGGGCCCCGACGCCGTCCGAACGGTGCGGCACGTGCCGGAGGCGACCAGGGCCTGCGCCACCGCGGCCGCCGACTCGGGGTCGCGGACGAGGAACGCCGTGGTCGGGCCGGAGCCGGAGACGAGGGCGGCGAGGGCGCCCGCGGCCCGGCCGGTGGCCAGGGTGCCGGCGAGTTCCGGGAAGAGGGACAGGGCGGCGGGCTGCAGGTCGTTGGAGACGGCGGCGGCGAGCGCGTCCGGGTCGCCCTTGGCGAGGGCGGCGAGGAGTTCCTGGGAGGCGACGGGCTCGGGGATGTCGGTGCCCTCGCCGAGCCGGTCGAACTCCCGGAAGACCGCCGGGGTGGACAGGCCCCGGCCGGCCATGGCGAACACCCAGTGGAAGGTGCCGCCGACCTCCAGGGGCGTCAGCCGCTCGCCCCGCCCGATGCCGAGGGCCGCGCCGCCGACGAGGCTGAACGGCACGTCGCTGCCCAGTTCGGCGCAGATCTCCAGGAGTTCCTCGCGGGGGGCGCCGGTCTCCCACAGCGCGTCGCAGGCCACCAGGGCGCCGGCGCCGTCGGCGCTGCCGCCCGCCATGCCGCCGGCGACGGGGATGTCCTTGGCGATGTGGAGGTGCACGTCGGGGCTGCGGCCGTACCGCTCGGCCAGCGCGATCGCCGCGCGCGCCGCGAGGTTCGTGCGGTCCAGGGGGACCTGGTCGGCGTCGGGGCCCTCGCAGGTGACGCGGAGTTCCTCGGCCGGGGTGACGGTGATCTCGTCGTAGAGGCCGACCGCGAGGAAGACGTTGGCCAGGTCGTGGAAGCCGTCGGGCCGGGCGGCGCCGACCGCCAGCTGGACGTTGACCTTGGCGGGGACGCGGACCGTGACGCTCACGCGGGCTCCTTCTCCTCGTGCTGGTTCGCCTTGTGCTCGGCGATACGCGCGAACTCTTCCACGGTCAGCGACTCGCCCCGGGCCTGCGGCGAGACACCGGCGGCGACGAGTGCCTCCTCGGCGGCGGCGGCGGAGCCGGCCCAGCCGGCGAGCGCGGCCCGCAGCGTCTTGCGGCGCTGGGCGAAGGCGGCGTCGACGACGGCGAACACCTCGCGCTTCGAGGCCGTCGTCTTCAGCGGCTCACTGCGGCGGACCAGGGAGACCAGGCCGCTGTCGACGTTGGGCGCCGGCCAGAACACGTTCCGGCCGATGGCGCCGGCGCGCTTGACCTCGGCGTACCAGTTGGCCTTGACCGAGGGGACGCCGTAGACCTTCGAGCCGGGGGCGGCGGCGAGCCGGTCGGCGACCTCCGACTGGACCATGACGAGCGTGCGCTCGATGGTCGGGAAGGTCTCGAGCATGTGCAGCAGGACCGGGACGGCCACGTTGTACGGGAGGTTGGCGACCAGCGCGGTCGGGGCGGGGCCCGGCAGCTCGGTGACGTGCATCGCGTCGGAGTGGACGAGGGCGAACCGGTCGGCGCGCTCGGGCATGCGGGCCGTGATGGTCGCGGGCAGTGCGGCGGCGAGCACCTCGTCGATCTCCACGGCGGTGACCCGCTCGGCGACCTCCAGCAGCGCGAGGGTGAGCGACCCGAGCCCCGGGCCGACCTCGACGACGACGTCGTCGGGCCGGACCTGCGCGGTGCGGACGATCCGGCGGACCGTGTTCGCGTCGATCACGAAGTTCTGTCCGCGTTGCTTGGTGGGGCGTACGCCGAGGGCGGCCGCGAGTTCGCGGATGTCGGCGGGGCCGAGGAGGGCGTCGGGGGCGGGGCTGGTCACGGGGACAAGGGTACGGGGGGTTTCCTTCGCGCCCGCCCGAGCGGTCGGCCTGCCCGTGCCACCGGCCCGCCCGTGCCACCGGCCTACCCGTGCCACCGCCCGCCCGTGCGACCGGCCGGTCCGTGCAGCCGGCCTACCCGCGCAGCCGTCCCCCGCAGTGCGGCCAGGGGCTGGCGCCGCGGCGCACGTACAGCTTCTTCGCCCGGTACGTCTGTTCCGCCGCCGGGGCGTCCTGGGGGCGGCCCGTGCCGCCCAGGGCCTGCCAGGTGTGGGTGTCGAACTGGTAGAGGCCGCCGTACGTGCCCGACGGGTCGACCGCGTCGGGGCGGCCGCCGGACTCGCAGGCCGCGAGGCCCTGCCAGTCGAGGTGGTCGGCGCCCTGCACGGACGCGGGGCGCGGCTTGGTGCCGACCTTGACCACCTGCGGGCGGGGCTCGCGCACCACCTCGGACCCGACCCGGCGCGGCTTCTGCTTGACGCCGTTGACCGTGCGCAGGGCGTAGGTGACCCGGCGCAGGCCCGGCTCGCCCGCGCGCTCCACGACCTCCGTGCCCTTGAACAGGGTCGGGTCCTGCGTGCGCCGCACCTGGAAGGGGATCACCTCCTCGCGGACCTCCTTGCCGCCGGTGATGCGCAGCACCGTGACGGTCTGCCCGTCGCGCGGGAAGCTCCCCTGCGGGACGGACGTGGTGTCCTGGCCGCGCAGGGTGATCCCGGCCTCCTCGACGGCCTCCCGCACGGTCGCCGCGTTGGTGCGGACGGTCCGGGCCCGGCCGTCCGCCATGATCGTGACTGTGCGCTCGGTCCGTACGTCCAGCGCGAGCCCTTCGCGCCCGATCCGCCGGGAGCGCGAGGTGGAGACGTACGCGCCCTCCTGCCGCACCCCCAGCTGCCGCAGCGCGCCCGCCACCGTGCGGGCCGTCGTCCACACCTCGCGCCGGTGGCCGTCGAGGGTGAGCCGCACCGGGCGGGCGTAGTGCACGGCCACCTCGTCACCGCTGGTGATCTCCGTGCCGGGCCCGGGCGCCACCACGTCGTGGGCGCCGATCTCGACGCCCTCCTCCGCGAGCAGCTCGGTGACGTCGTCGGCGAAGGTGTGCAGCGTGCGCGCCTTGCCGTCGATGTTCAGCTCGATCGCCTTGTCCTTGGCGACGAACGCCGTGGTGCCGCCCGCCAGGAAGGCGACGACCAGGGCCTGCGGGAGCAGCCGCCGCATGGACCCGTCCGGGCGCTCGGCGTACCGCGCCTTGCGCCGGCGCGCGGACCTGCGGTGCGAGCCGGTGCGTGACGCGGCGCGCGCTCCGGCCCGCGCCCCTTTCGTACCCGGCTCGGGCATCGGCTTGGGCATCGGCTCGTCGTCGGGAGTGCCCTGCCGGGGCAGCCCGGGCAGGGTCGGCACCTCGTAGGCGGGCCGGTACGTGTCCCCATACCCGAGCGTCTCGGCGCTGTGCAGATCGGTGGGCGGTGCGTCGAAACCGCCGTACACGGGGTCCGCGTAGGCCGGGCCGTAGGTCTCGTACGTCTCGTACTGCGAGTTGCTCACGCCGACACGCTCCAGGGGCCGGAGGGGGTCCAGAGGGGTCCGGATCGGGCCCCCAGAACCTAGCGGAGCGGCCGTCACTCTCCAAAGCGACGCGACTACGCACAGTCGTGCGGCAGGTCGGAAGGGTGGGAAGGGGCGGGAGGGAGTAGCCGGTTCAGTAACCGAACGCGCGTGCCGTGTTCGCCCCGAGTGCCGTGGCCAGCGCGTCCTCGTCGATGCCGCGCACCTCGGCCATGGCCCGCACCGTGATCGGCACGAGGTAGGGGGCGTTGGGCCGCCCCCGGAAGGGCACCGGCGTGAGGAAGGGCGCGTCCGTCTCCACGAGGAGCAGCTCCAGCGGGGCGACCGCCACCGCGTCCCGCAGATTCTGGGCGTTCTTGAAGGTGACGTTGCCGGCGAAGGACATGAAGTAGCCCGCGCTCGCGCAGATCTCCGCCATCTCGGCGTCGCCGGAGTAGCAGTGGAAGACGGTCCGCTCGGGGGCGCCCTCCTCCTTCAGTACGCGCAGGACGTCGGCGTGGGCCTCGCGGTCGTGGATCACCAGGGCCTTGCCGTGCCGCTTGGCGATCTCGATGTGCGCCCGGAAGGACCGCTCCTGCGCCGCCTTGCCCTCGGGCCCGGTGCGGAAGTAGTCGAGGCCGGTCTCGCCGACGCCCTTGACCTGGGGCAGTGCGGCCAGCCGGTCGATCTCGGCGAGCGCGTCGTCCAGGGCGGCCTGGCCGCCCGGCTCGCGCGCGCCCTGCCGCGACCAGCCGTCGGGGTCGCCGTGGACGATCCGGGGCGCCTCGTTCGGGTGCAGGGCGACCGTCGCGTGGACGGCGTCGTGCGCGGCGGCCGTCTCGGCCGCCCAGCGGGAGCCCTTGAGGTCGCAGCCGACCTGCACGACGGTCGTCACTCCGACCGACGCCGCCTTCGCCAGCGCCTCCTCGACCGTGCCGGACTGCATGTCCAGGTGGGTGTGGGAGTCGGCGACCGGCACCCGGAGGGGGTCCGGCAGCGGGGGCGCGGCGTGCTTGTCGGAGTCGTTCGAAGGCATGCCCCGATCCTACGAAAGGGGTACGCCCTCCCCGATGGGGGAGGACCGGGGAGGGCGTCGGACAAGGGAGCCGGACGGGTCAGCTCGCCTTGCGCTGGAAGGGGTGCAGCAGGTCGGACAGGTGCCAGTGGTGGTCCTCGGGCCTGTCCTGCACGGACTCGGACTCGGACCCGGACCCGGACGCGGACTCGGCTGCCGTGGCGGGGGCCTCCACGGGCCCGGCGGGCGGCGGCACGCGGTGAGGCCGGTGCGCCGCGTTGCGCGCCGACGCGACCCGGCCGGGCCGCTGCGCCGCGTTGCGCGCCGACGCGACCCGGCCGGGCCGCATGATCCGTACGACGTGACCGTCACAGTTCTGGCACGTGGGCTTGCTCAGCGGGGAGGGCACGACCTTGCCGTCCGCGACGTAGAGGACGAACTCGTGCCCCGCGGCGTCCGTATGGTGCTCTATCTCGTAGGACTGTTCCCAGCCGTACCCGCAGCGCATGCAGGCGAAGGAGTACGACTCGTTGACGACGGCGCTCGCACCGGCGCGGAGCCCGGTCTGCCCTGCGATCTCACTCATGCCAGCTCCTGTTCCGCTGTGGCGTGAGGACGGTTCCGTCCCCGCAACCCAGTGGACTCCTCAGCCGGACCGAAGGCAGCAGACCTGTCGACTGTTGGCGCTGTTTTGGGCGTTCCTTGCCCCAGACCCCGGTCGCCTTTGCCGGCCCATGGGGCGCACGCTCATCCGACATGCGCCCTGCTCAGAGGGGGTTTACGCCCCGCTTAGGGCACGGGGCGATCTTCGAGGCACGGGACGGTCTTCGGGGCCCGGGACGGTCTTCGAGGCACGCGACCGTCTTCGGGGCACGGTGCGACCTTCGGGACGCGGAACGACAGCGGCCGTCAGCCGGCGTTCTTCGCGGCGACCACCGCGTCGAACACGACCCGCTTCGGCACCCCGGCCTCGACGGCCACCGCCGCGATCGCCTCCTTGCGCCGCTCCCCGGCCTCCTCCCGGACCCGGACCCGCCGCACCAGCTCCTCGGGGCCGATCTCCTCGGGCCCCTTCTCGGGCGCGCCCTCCACCACCACGGTGATCTCCCCGCGCACGCCCTCCGCGGCCCAGGCGGCCAGCTCCGCCAGCCCGCCCCGCCGCACCTCCTCGTACGTCTTGGTCAGCTCCCGGCACACCGCCGCCCGGCGCTCGGCACCGAACACCTCGGCCATCGCCGCGAGCGTGTCGTCCAGCCGGTGTGGAGCCTCGAAGTACACGAGGGTCCGCCGCTCCCCGGCCACCTCCCGCAGCCGCCCCAGCCGCTCCCCCGCCTTGCGCGGCAGGAACCCCTCGAAGCAGAACCGGTCGACGGGGAGCCCGGACAGCGCCAGCGCGGTCAGCACCGCGGACGGCCCGGGCACGGCGGTCACCCGCACGTCCCTCTCGACCGCGGCCGCGACGAGCCGGTAGCCGGGGTCGGAGACGGACGGCATCCCCGCGTCCGTGACGAGCAGCACCCGCGCCCCGCCCACCAGCTCCTGGACCAGCTCGGGCGTGCGCGCGGACTCGTTGCCCTCGAAGTACGACACCACCCGCCCCTTGGGCGTGACGCCCAGCGCCTGGGTCAGCCGCCGCAGCCGCCGCGTGTCCTCGGCGGCGACGACATCGGCTCCGGCCAGTTCCTCGGCGAGCCGGGGCGGGGCGTCCGCGATGTCGCCGATGGGGGTGCCTGCGAGTACGAGGGTTCCGGTCACGCCCCCCATCCTCCCAGGGGCGCGGGACGCGGACTCCTCCCAGGGGCGGAGGATGGGGACGCATACCGGCCATGCACGGGACTCACACAGAACGGTTCCCTACGATGGCGCGGTGACCAGTACCGCGTCCTCGACGGACACCCGGCAGGGCCAGGCGCCGCACGAGCAGCGGCCGTCCTGGCAGCAGCGGCTGCGCCGCTTCGGCTACCAGGGGCAGCCCAGAAGCGACGCCCGTGACGTCCGCGACCGGCTGGTGCCGCCGTACACCGAGCCCTCCCCGCGCCTGTGGGCGGCGCTCGGCGTCCCGCACGCGCTCGCGGGCCGGCTGGTGCGCTGGTCGGGCTGGATCGGCCCGCTGCTGGTCACGCTGCTGGCCGGGGTCCTGCGCTTCTGGAACCTGGGCAGCCCCAGGGCGGTGATATTCGACGAGACGTACTACGCCAAGGACGCGTGGGCGCTCGTCCACCGCGGGTTCGAGCTCAACTGGGACAAGAACGCCAACGACCTGATCCTGTCGTCGGGCGGGAACGTCACACTGCCGACGGACGCGGCGTACGTCGTGCACCCGCCGATCGGGAAGTACGTCATCGGGCTCGGCGAGCTGATGTTCGGGTTCGACCCCTTCGGCTGGCGGTTCATGACGGCCCTGCTCGGCACGCTGTCCGTGCTGCTGCTGTGCCGGATCGGCCGCCGGCTGTTCCGCTCGACGTTCCTGGGCTGCCTCGCCGGCGCGCTGATGGCGCTGGACGGCCTGCACTTCGTGATGAGCCGCACGGCGCTGCTCGACGGCGTGCTGATGTTCTTCGTGCTGGCCGCGTTCGGCTGCCTGCTCGTCGACCGGGACAAGGCCCGCGAGAAACTCGCCGCCGCGCTCCCCGCGGACGCCGACGGCCGGGTCCGCCCCGACCGGCACACGGCCGAGACGGCCCGCCTCGGCTGGCGGCCCTGGCGCTGGGCGGCGGGCCTGATGCTGGGCCTGGCCATCGGCACGAAGTGGAACGGCCTCTACGTCCTGGCCGCGTTCTGCCTGATGGCGTTGGTGTGGGACGTCGGCTCGCGCCGGGTCGCCGGTGCCCGGCACCCGTACAAGGCCGTCATCCGGCGTGACATGAACCTCGCGTTCATCGCCACGGTCCCGGTCGCGCTCCTCACCTACCTCGCCTCCTGGGCCGGCTGGATCCTCTCCGCCACGGACGGCTCCGGCGGCTACTTCCGCAACTGGGCCGCGACCGACGGCAAGGGCGGCACCTGGAGCTTCCTGCCCGACTGGCTGCGCAGCCTGTGGCACTACGAGCACCAGGTCTACGAGTTCCACGTCGGGCTGTCCTCACCGCACACGTACCAGTCCAACCCGTGGAGCTGGCTCGTCCTAGGCCGCCCGGTGTCGTACTTCTACGAGTCCCCGGCTCCCGGCAAGGACGGCTGCCCCGCCGACGCCGGCGAGAAGTGCGCCCGTGAGGTCCTCGCGCTCGGCACGCCCCTGCTGTGGTGGGTCGCCTGCTTCGCCGTCCTGTACGTGCTGTGGCGCTGGTTCTTCCGCCGCGACTGGCGCGCGGGCGCCATCGCCTGCGGCATCGCGGCCGGCTACCTGCCCTGGTTCATGTACCAGGAGCGCACGATCTTCTTCTTCTACGCCGTCGTCTTCCTGCCCTTCCTGTGCCTGGCGGTGGCGATGCTCCTCGGCGCGATCATCGGCCCGCCCCGCTCCTCCGACACCCGCCGCGTCGCGGGCGCCACGGCAGCGGGCGTCCTGGTCCTGCTGATCACCTGGAACTTCATCTACTTCTGGCCCCTGTACACGGGCCAGGCCATCCCGATCGACGACTGGCGGGCGCGGATGTGGCTGGACACCTGGGTTTGACCTCCGTTCGGTCAAAAATCGAAACTCACGTCCCGGTTGACACCCCCTGCGCATAGAGTGCACCCGGATCGAGCTTTCTGAACGCGTTCAAGAGGGCGCGTGAGCTCAACGGGGAGGGGACCGCCCAATGGGCAAGGGGGTCAAGGCCGCTGTCATAGGCGGCGTGTTCGCGGTGATGGTGGGTGGGGCCGGGTACGGCGCCTTCAACATCGTGAGCGCGCTGGACGGTGACGGGGGCGGCACCAGCGGGGTGGCCGCGGAGAAGAAGTCGGGTCCGCCCGACCAGGACGAGGTCAAGGAGACCACGACCGCGTTCTTCACCGCCTGGGAGAAGGGCGAGGCCGCCCAGGCCGCGTCGTACACGAACAACGACGCGGCCGCCGAGCAGCTGCTGACGGCCTTCGGCGACGACGCGCACATCACGGACGTGCGGATCACGCCCGGCGCGGCGAAGGGCACCACCGTGCCGTACACCGTGAAGGCGAAGGTGTCCTACGGCGGGAAGTCCAAGCCCCTGAGCTACGGCAGCGAGCTGAAGGTCGTGCGCGGCCTCACCACCGGCCGGGCGCTGGTCGACTGGCAGCCGTCGGTCGTGCACCCCGAGCTGAGACGGGACGACACCCTCGTCACGGAGACGTCGGCCAACCCGCCGATCGAGGCCGTGGGGCGTGACGGCTCCGAGCTGACGAAGGAGAAGTACCCCTCCCTCGGCCCGATCCTGGACGCCCTGCGCGACAAGTACGGCAAGGAGGCCGGCGGCACCCCGGGCATCGAGCTGGTCATCCGGCACGCCGGCGAGAGCGCCCCCGACACCCCGCTGCTGACCCTCGCCAAGGGCAAGCCGGGCAAGCTCACCACCACGATCAGCCCGAGCGCGCAGGCCGCTGCCGAGAAGGCGGTCAAACGATTCGCCCAGTCCTCGGTGGTGGCCGTCAGGCCCAGCACCGGCGAGGTGCTGGCGGTGGCCAACAACCGCACGGACGGCTTCAACGCAGCCTTCCAGGGGGAGGCGGCCCCCGGCTCCACCATGAAGATCATCACCGCCGCGATGCTCATCGACAACGGCGTGACCTCCATGAACGGCCCCGCGCCCTGCCCGGACACCGCCGTGTGGCAGGGCCAGACGTTCAAGAACCTGGCGGGCATGGAGCCCAACGAGAACGCCACCCTCGCCAACAGCTTCATGCGGTCCTGCAACACGGCCTTCATCAAGCTCATCGACGAGAAGCCGCTCACCGACGCCTCGCTGACCCAGGAGGCCGAGCAGCACTTCGGGCTCGGGCAGGACAACTGGAAGACCGGCATCGGCTCCTTCGACGGCAGCGTCCCCACGGTCAGCGGACCCGACCGCGCGGCCGGCGCCATCGGGCAGGGCCAGGTCCAGATGAGCCCGCTGAACATGGCCTCGGTCACCGCGACCGCGATCACCGGCGCCTTCCGCCAGCCCTACCTCGTCTCGCCGGAGCTCGACGACCGGCCGCTCGCCCGGGCCGAGGGCCTGAAGGCGAGCACCGTCGCACAGCTGAAGCAGATGATGCGCCTCACCGCGACCCAGGGCACCGCCCAGGCGGCCATGGCCGGGCTGGGCGGCGACATCGGCGCCAAGACCGGCTCCGCCGAGGTCGACGGCAACGCCAAGTCCAACAGCTGGTTCACCGGGTTCCGGGGCGACGTCGCGGCGGCGGCCATGACCGAGCAGGGCGGCCACGGCGGCGACGCGGCCGGGCCGATTGTCGCAGCCGTGCTACGAACAGGTGGCTGATCTCACCTCCGCGTGACGGGACTCTAGGGTGGTGGCCGTCGTTGGGACAGCTGAGGGCAACGGGGACCCTGGGGATTCACCGGAGGACGGACAGCAGTGGGCAACAGAAGGCGCGTCGCCGAGCGACGGAAGACGAAGCCCGCCGTGATCGGCGGGATGATCGCCGTGGTCGTCGTCGGGGCCGGGGCCGGCGCCTACGCGCTGTACGGCGGCGGTGCCGCGGCCGACGACGGGTCGCGCGCGGCCTCGGACCAGAAGCCCAAGGTGAAGACGGGCCCGCCGTCACCCTCCGAGGTCACCACCACCGCGCGCGCCTTCCTCACCGCCTGGCAGTCGGGCAAGGTCCCCCAGGCCGCGGCGGCCACCGACGACGCGGCCGCGGCCCGGGCCCTGCTCACCGGCTACGGCAAGGACGCCCGCATCAAGGACGTCACCCTCACCCCGGGCACGCCCACCGGCGCCAAGGTGCCCTTCTCCGTCAAGGCCACGGTGTCCTACAAGGGCACCGAGAAGCCGCTCGCCTACGACAGCGCGCTCACCGTCGTCCGCCGCACGAGCGACGGCAAACCGCTGGTCGACTGGCACTCCGCGGTCGTCCACCCCGATCTGAAGGACGGCGACGAGCTGGTCACCGGCGAGGCGGGCACGCCCCCGGTCAAGGCGCTCGACCGGGACGGCGGCGAACTGACCAAGCGGAAGTACGCCTCGATCGGCCCCGTGCTGGACGGGCTGCGCGAGAAGTACGGCAAGAAGGCCGGCGGCAAGGCCGGCATCGAGCTCCGGGTCGTGCGCGGGAAGGCCTCCAAGGCGAAGGACCTGTCCGACAAGACCCTGCTGGAGCTGAGCGAGGGCACGCCGGGCACGGTGAAGACCACCCTGGACCCGGCGCTCCAGGCGGCGGCCGAGCAGCAGGTCGCGAAGAAGGCCCGGTCGTCGGTGGTGGTGATGCGCGCCTCGACCGGCGAGATCCTGGCCGCGGCCAACGCCTCGCCCGGTTTCAACACCGCCTTCCAGGGTTCCCTGGCGCCCGGCTCCACGATGAAGGTCATCACGGCCTCGATGCTGATCGAGAAGGGCCTCGCCTCGGCGGACAAGAAGCACCCCTGCCCGAAGTACTTCACGTACGGGCACTGGAAGTTCCAGAACGACGACAAGTTCGAGATCAAGGGCGGCACGTTCAAGGCGAGCTTCGCCCGCTCCTGCAACACGGCCTTCATCAGCCAGGCGCCGAAGCTGAAGGACGACGACCTCACCAAGCAGGCCCAGCAGGTGTTCGGACTGGGCATGAACAACTGGGCGATCGGCGTGCCGTCCTTCGACGGCGCGGTGCCGGTGCAGTCGGCGGCCCAGATGGGTGCCTCGCTGATCGGGCAGGGCGGGGTCCGGATGAACCCGCTGAACATGGCGGCGGTGTCGGCGACGGTCAAGTCCGGCACGTTCCACCAGCCCTACCTGGTCTCCCCGGACGTCGACGGCCGCAAGCTCGCGACGGCCCCGCGCACGATGTCGGCGGGCACGCTGTCCCAGCTGCGCGAGCTGATGGCGTACACGGCCGCGGCGGGCACGGCCGCCGAGGCGATGGCCGGGGTCGGCGGCGACGTCGGCGCGAAGACCGGGTCCGCCGAGGTCGACGGCCAGAAGAAGCCGAACGGCTGGTTCACGGCCTACCGGGGCGACCTGGCCGCCGCGGGCGTGGTCCAGCAGGGCGGGCACGGCGGCTCGACGGCCGGCCCGATCGTGGCGGCGCTGCTGAAGATGGGCGACTGAGCCCGCAAGGTCGGCGCTTCGGAAGGTCAGTGCGTGACCGGTTCCGCGGCGGCCATGTACGTCCGCCGCAGGAACCGCAGCAGCGCCTGCCGCTCGAACTGCACCACCGACACCCCGTGCGCGGAGTGGAACTCCACCACGGCCTGCACCCGGCCGCAGGGCCACACCCGTACCTCGCCGCTGCCCGTCGGGGCCCGCAGCCCCTCCTCCAGCAGCGCCCGGTCGAAGGCCCACTCCCGTCCCCCGGCCCCGGGCAGTGCGATGCGCACGGCACGGGGGTCCCGCTCGGGGTCGTACCGCAGGGTGACCGGAACCGCCTCCAGCTCGTCCGCCAGTGGCACGTCCGCGTCCGTGACGATGTGGGCTCGCGCGTACTGCTCGACTACGGACATCGGACGGCCCCTTCACCGTGCGCCATCTATGGAGAAACTGTGCGTGCACTCCCCCTCCAATGTCGCATATTTTCCGGATTGCGCTCCCTGAGGCCGCACATATCACGGATGAGATAAAACGAGCGTCACGCTCTTGCACATCGTTCGCATCAAGCCACATCATCGAACGGTGCATGTACCTGATGGCTTCATCAACGCCCCCACGTCCGCCGCCACCGGTGTGATCGCCGCGGGCGCCATCGCCGTGAGTCTGCGCGGCGCGCGCCGGGAACTCGACGAGCGCACGGCGCCGCTGGCCGGGCTGGTCGCGGCGTTCATCTTCGCCGTGCAGATGCTGAACTTCCCCGTCGCCGCGGGCACCAGCGGCCATCTGCTCGGCGGCGCGCTGGCCGCGATACTCGTCGGGCCCTGTACCGGGGTCCTGTGCGTCTCCGTCGTCCTGCTCATGCAGGGCATCCTCTTCGCCGACGGCGGCCTGACCGCGCTCGGCGTGAACATCACCAACATGGGCATCGTCACCGTGGTCGTGGCCTACGCCCTCTTCCGCGGCCTGGTGAAGGTGCTGCCCCGCACCCGCCGGTCGGTCACCGCGGCCTCCTTCGTCGCCGCGCTGGTCTCCGTCCCGGCCGCCGCTTTGGCCTTCACGCTGATGTACGCCGTCGGCGGCACCACCGACGTCTCGATCGGCAAGGTCGCCACCGCCATGGTCGGCGTGCACGTCCTGATCGGCATCGGCGAGGCCGTGATCACCGCCCTGACCGTCGGCGCGGTCATCGCCGTACGCCCGGACCTGGTGTACGGGGCGCGCGGCCTGACGCGGAAGCTCAAGCTGCGGGTGAACGGCGAGCTGGTCGACGCCCCCGGCGCCGAGCCCGAGCCGGTGCCGGCCGCCGCCCGGACCTCGCACCGCAAGGTGTGGGCCGCGGGTCTCGTCGCCTCCCTGGTCCTGGCCGGGTTCGTCAGCTTCTACGCCTCCGCCGACCCCGACGGCCTGGAGAAGGTCGCGGCCGACCACGGCATCGACCGGAAGACCGAGGAGCACGCGGTGGCCGACTCCCCCCTCGCCGACTACGGCGTGAAGGACGTCGACGACGCCCGCCTGTCCGGGGGGCTGGCGGGGGTCATCGGCGTGGGCGTGACGGTGGTCGCGGGCAGCGCGGTGTTCTGGGCGGTGCGCCGGCGCCGCACGGCCGACGCCTCCCCGTCGGAGACGACGAGCACCACGAGCACCACGAGCACGACCAGCACCACGAGCCTCTGACATGGGTGCGGGACACGCGCACAGGCTCTACCGGCACGGGCACTCGCCCGTGCACGGTCTGCCGCCGCACACCAAGCTCGCCGCCGTGTTCGCGTTCGTGGTGGTCGTGGTGTCGACACCGCGGGAGGCGATGTGGGCGTTCGGGCTGTACGCCGTGCTGCTGGGCGTGGTCGCGGCCGTCGCGCGCGTGCCCGCCGGGTTCCTGCTGCGGCGGCTGCTGATCGAGGTGCCGTTCGTGGCGTTCGCGGTGCTCATGCCGTTCGTGGCGGAGGGCGAGCGGGTCGACGTCCTCGGGATGTCCTTGAGCGTGAACGGCCTGTGGGGCGCCTGGAACGTGCTGGCCAAGGGCACGCTCGGCGTCGCGGCCTCCGTCCTGCTCGCCGCCACCACCGAGCTGCGCGAGCTGCTCCTCGGCCTGCAGCGGCTGAAGCTCCCGCCGCTGCTCGTGCAGATCGCGTCCTTCATGATCCGCTACGGCGACGTCATCACGGACGAGATGCGGCGCATGCGGATCGCCCGGGAGTCACGCGGCTTCGAGGCGAAAGGCGTGAAGCACTGGGGCGTGCTCGCCAAGTCCGCGGGCGCGCTGTTCATCCGCTCCTACGAACGTGGCGAGCGGGTGCACCTGGCCATGGTCAGCCGCGGCTACGCCGGTTCCATGCCGGTGATCGACGAGGTGACCGCGTCCCGGGCGCAGTGGTCGTACGCCCTCGCCCTCCCGTGCGCGGCGCTCGCCGTCTGTCTGCTGGGATGGACCCTGTGACTGCTTCCCTCGAGGTCTCGGGCCTCGCTTTCGCCTACCCGGACGGGCACCAGGCCCTCTTCGGCGTCGACTTCTCGATCGCGCGCGGCGAGCGGGTCGCGCTGCTGGGGCCGAACGGCGCCGGGAAGACGACCCTCGTGCTGCACCTCAACGGCATCCTGACCGGCGGCACCGGCACGGTGAAGGTCGCCGGGCTGCCCGTCGGCAAGCAGCACATGGCCGAGATCCGGCGCCGGGTCGGCATCGTCTTCCAGGACCCGGACGACCAGCTCTTCATGCCGACGGTCCGGGAGGACGTGGCGTTCGGGCCGGCGGCGGCCGGGCTGAAGGGCCCGGAGCTGGAGCAGCGCGTGGACCGGGCGCTGGAGCGGGTCGGCATGGCGGAGTTCAAGGACCGGCCGCCGCACCACCTCTCCTTCGGACAGCGGCGCCGGGTGGCCGTCGCGACCGTGCTGGCGATGGAGCCGGAGATCCTCGTCCTGGACGAGCCGTCCTCCAACCTCGACCCCGCCTCGCGCCGCGAACTGGCCGACATCCTGCGTTCCCTGGACGTGACCGTGCTGATGGTCACGCACGACCTGCCCTACGCCCTGGAGCTGTGCCCGCGCTCCCTGATCCTCAGCGACGGGGTGATCGCGGCCGACGGGCCGACCGGCGAGCTGCTCTCCGACGAGGAGCTGATGCGGGCCCACCGTCTGGAGCTGCCGTTCGGTTTCGATCCGCGTTCCGTGCCGGCGGCTCCGGCCCGTCCGTGACAATGGCCGCGTGACGAACGAGGAGAGCGACGGATCACCACGGCTGGACGACCAGCTGTGCTTCGCGCTGTACGCCGCCCAGCGCGCGGTGACGGCGGCGTACCGCCCGCTCCTCGACGAGCTGGGCCTCACCTACCCCCAGTACCTGGTGCTGCTGGTCCTCTGGGAGCGCGGCGAGACGCCGGTGAAGGAGCTGGCCGCGGCCCTGCGTCTGGACTACGGCACGGTCTCGCCGCTGCTGAAGCGGCTGGAGGCGGCCGGTCTGGTCCGGCGTGAGCGGTCGGCGCGGGACGAGCGGTCGGTGCTCGTGGCCGTGACGGGCCGCGGGGAGGAACTCCGGGAGCGGGCGGGGCGGGTGCCCGGCGCACTGGTCGCGGCGACGGGGCTCGACGGCACGGAGGCCGGGCGGTTGCGTGCGGAGCTGTGGCGGCTGGCCGAGCGGGCGGAGTCGGCGGCAGCCCGGGCCCGCTGAGGGTTACCCCCGGTTGCATACCCCCTGGTACGACAGGTCGGTTACCGGCCAGTACCTTGTGCACGATGTGTTTGTGCGCACTTGGTTCCGGGGGAGGACAGCATGACTGACGGCCCCGCCGTCGACACCCGCCCGACGAAGATCATGTTCGTGGCGGAGGCCACCGCCCACGGTGGTCGCGACGGCTATGTCACCAGCCAGGACGGTCAGATCGACCTCAAGGTCGCCATGCCCCCGCAGCTCGGCGGCGACGGCAACGGCACCAACCCGGAACAGCTCTTCGCGGCCGGCTACAGCGCCTGCTTCCACAACGCCCTGATCCTCGTCGGCAACCGCGAGGGGTACGACCTGACCGGCTCCACGGTCGCCGCGAAGGTCGGCATCGGCCCCAACCAACAGCGCGGCTACGGCCTCGCGGTCGCTCTCAGCGTCTCCCTGCCGGTCGTCGACGCCGACCTCGCGACCAGGCTGGTGGACGCGGCCCACGAGGTCTGTCCGTACTCGAACGCGACCCGCGGGAACATCGACGTGACCATCCTGCTTGGCTAGAGGGGAGCGGCCCGCAAGACGAGAGGTACCGACGTGGACGTGAACGGCACAGTCGCCGAGGGCTTCGAGCCGGTCAGGGAAGCGTTCGTACGTAATTTTGCGACGCTCGGTGACCGGGGCGCGGCGGTCGCCGTCTACCGGGACGGGCACAAGGTCGTCGATCTGTGGGGCGGCACCAAGGACGTCGACGGCACGGCCCCCTGGGAACGCGGCACCGCCCAGGTCGTGCGCTCGGCGACGAAGGGGGTCGCCGCCGCCGTCCTCCTGCTGCTGCACCAGCGCGGACAGCTGGATCTGGACGCCCCCGTGGGCCACTACTGGCCGGAGTTCAAGGCGCGCGGCAAGGAGCGGGTGCTGGTCCGGCACGTACTGAACCACCGGGCCGGACTCCCCGTCCTGGACCGGCCCCTCACCCCCGAGGAGGCCCTCGACCCGCTGCGGGGCCCGGCGGCCGTGGCCGCGCAGGCCCCGGTCTGGGAGCCCGGCACCGACCACGGCTACCACGCGCTGACGTACGGCTGGCTGGTCGACGAACTGGTGCGGCGGGTGACCGGGCGGGGCACCGGCCAGTGGCTCGCCGACGAGATCACCGGGCCGCTGGTCCTGGACCTGTGGCTCGGCCTGCCGGAGTCGGAGGCGGGCCGGGTCGGACGGGCGGGCCGCGTCGAGGGGCCCGAGCCGGCCGGCGGTCTGCGCGCCCGCCCCAAGCGCTCGGTCACCGAGGCCTACCAGGACCCGGACTCCCTCACCCGCCGCGCCTTCGCCGCCATCACCCCGTTCCCGGAGCAGAACGACCCGGCGTACCGCGCGGCGGCCCTGCCCGCGACCAACGCCATCGCCACGGCGGACGGACTGGCCCGCTTCTACGCGACGCTGATCGGTGACACGGCCGGTGCCGCCCGCCTCTTCACGCCCGGGACGGTGGAGCTGGCCCGGGCCGAGGAGTCGGCGGGCCCCGACCGGGTCCTGGTGGTCGGCACCCGCTTCGGCCTCGGCTACATGCTGCACGGCAGCGCCTCGCCGATGCTGACCCCGGGCTCCTTCGGCCACCCGGGCCGCGGCGGCGCCCTCGGCTTCGCCGACCCGGAGACCGGCATCGCCTTCGGTTACGTCACCAACGGCTTCCGCAAGACGGTGACGGCGGACCCACGGGCGCAGGGGCTGGTCCGGGCGGTACGGAGCGTGCTGGGGGGCTAGCCCCCTGCGCCAGGTTCGGGCCGAGACAGACCCGGGGCGTCAGGCCGTGATCAGCCGGGCGACCCGCAGGCCGTGCTCGGCGGCCTGCTCGTGCCCCGTCTTCATCGACTCTTCGGCCAGCCCTCGCAGCGACTCCATGTTCGGATCCCAGAACGCGTGGGTCAGCTCCGCCTCGGCTATGTGCAGGTCGAGGCCGAAGACGTCGGCCAGGATCCTGCGCAGGTAGGGCGTGGCGTGGTCCCAGCCTTCCTTCGGGCTGCCGGGCCCGTAACCGCCGCCCCGGCTCAACGCCAGGATCGCCGGCTTGCCCTTGAGCGGCCAGTCACCGTGCACGCCCAGCCGGGGGTGATTCAGGATCAGGTCGAGCCAGATCTTGACCTGCGCCGGGACATTCCAGTTGTACATCGGCACCGCGAACAGGAACGCGTCGGCGTCGAGGAGTTCCGCACCGAGACGGTCGAGGAGCTCGCGCGCCTCGTCCGGGGCCGGCACGGAGGGGTTGACGACGGCGCCGGCGAGCGCGGTCCACACATCCCCGGGCAAGGGCTGGACGCCGAGGTCGCGCCGGGTCACGACCCCGCCCGGGTGCTGGGCGAGCCACGCCTGCTCGGCGGTGTCGGCGAGGGCGCGGCTCGCCGATCCTTCGGTACGGATGCTCGCGTCGAGACGGAACAGGTTCACGGTGCGGTACCTCCACAAAGTTCTGCTGTGACACAGATAGTATGTCCAGCAGAACATCTTGAGGCAAGACTGTCTGTCGGCATGCCGAATGCTGCTACGGTGACGGGATGTCCTCTGAACCCTGCGGCCGAGCGAGCGGCAGCGCTGAATGCGCAGACCTGGACAACGACCTGGTGTGGGCCATCCGCATCATTTCGGGGGCGCTTCGGCGTGCTGCGGACGAGTCCGCGGAGGCACTGCCCGGCGGAGCACGCGCCTACCTGGTGCTCATGGCGTTGGCCGCGACCGAGGAACCCCCCACGCAGCTCGAACTGGCCGGCCGGGTCGGCCTCGACCGAACGGTGATGACCTACCTTCTCGACGACCTGGAAGGGCTGGGTCTGCTGTCGCGACGCCCGAATCCGCGGGACCGGCGGGCTCGCCACGTGATCCTTACGGACGAAGGCCGAGCGCAGCTGCAGCGCGTGCGAACCGATGTCGCGGCCACTGAATCACGGCTGCTCGCGGAGTTGAGCGAAGAGGACCGGGTCCAGTTCCGAGACCTCCTGGCCCGGGTCGCGCTCACCGCTCAGCGGGGCGCTCCGGGAGAGTGAAGGGCTGCTCCCGCCGGACCGCGCCCCGCCGCCACGAGCCCGCCCGGGCACACCTTGGTCCTCGGCCCGACACGAGAGCCTCCGAGCGCGTCCTTCAGACGTGGATCGGGTGCGAGGTCCGCCCGGACGCCTGGTCGATCTCCTCGTGCGCCTTGGTCAGCAGTTGCATGGCGAGTTCGTTGAGCGCCCGGGCCCCGGCGATCTCCTCCCCGACCCTGGGCTGATTGGCGTCGGACCGGTGCCGGCTCGCGTGCCCGTGCGCCCGTACCTCGCTGCCGTCGGGCAGACGGACCATCGCGGCCGCCCGAGTGTGCTGGTCGTCCTCCATGAACTCCAGCTCGACGTGCCATCCCATTGTGGTGTGCATCATGACGATCACCTCCGGAACACCTTGGGCCTGTCGTTTGGATCAGATCGCAGACGCGGGGCCTGGCACGCGCATCTGCCGCGTTGTCGTCGGTTGCCGATGCTCCGCATCGCCGCCCTCC
>NZ_JBEYZD010000060.1:0-54767 GCF_040645895.1 Streptomyces olindensis
GAGTTCGTCGACGCCGCCCACCAGCGCGGCATGCGCGTGATCATCGACTTCGTCATGAACCACACCAGCGACCAGCACCCGTGGTTCCAGGAGTCGAGGAAGGACCCCGACGGGCCCTACGGCGACTACTACGTGTGGGCGGACGACGACAAGCAGTTCCAGGACGCGCGGATCATCTTCGTCGACACGGAAGCCTCCAACTGGACGTACGACCCGGTCCGCAAGCAGTACTACTGGCATCGTTTCTTCTCCCACCAGCCGGACCTCAACTACGAGAACCCGGCCGTGCAGGAGGAGATGATCTCCGCGCTGAAGTTCTGGCTGGACCTCGGCATCGACGGGTTCCGGCTGGACGCGGTGCCGTACCTGTACCAGCAGGAGGGCACCAACTGCGAGAACCTCCCGGAGACGCACGACTTCCTGAAGCGGGTGCGCAAGGAGATCGACGCCCAGTACCCGGACACCGTGCTGCTGGCCGAGGCCAACCAGTGGCCCGAGGACGTCGTCGACTACTTCGGCGACTACCCGAGCGGCGGCGACGAGTGCCACATGGCGTTCCACTTCCCGGTCATGCCGCGCATCTTCATGGCCGTCCGCCGCGAGTCCCGCTACCCGGTCTCCGAGATCCTGGCCAAGACCCCGGCCATCCCCTCGGGCTGCCAGTGGGGCATCTTCCTGCGCAACCACGACGAGCTCACGCTCGAGATGGTCACCGACGAAGAGCGCGACTACATGTGGGCCGAGTACGCCAAGGACCCCCGCATGCGCGCCAACATCGGCATCCGGCGCAGGCTCGCCCCGCTGCTGGACAACGACCGCAACCAGATCGAACTGTTCACGGCCCTGCTGCTGTCCCTGCCGGGCTCGCCGATCCTGTACTACGGCGACGAGATCGGCATGGGCGACAACATCTGGCTCGGCGACCGCGACGCGGTGCGCACGCCGATGCAGTGGACGCCCGACCGCAACGCGGGCTTCTCCTCGTCCGACCCGGGGCGGCTGTTCCTGCCCACGATCATGGACCCGGTCTACGGCTACCAGGTCACGAACGTCGAGGCGTCCATGGCGTCGCCGTCGTCGCTGCTGCACTGGACCCGCCGCATGATCGAGATCCGCAAGCAGAATCCTGCCTTCGGCCTCGGCTCGTACACCGAGCTGCCGTCGACGAACCCGGCCGTGCTCGCGTTCCTGCGCGAATACGAGGACGACCTGGTGCTGTGCGTGAACAACTTCTCGCGGTTCGCACAGCCCACGGAGCTGGATCTGAGCGCGTTCGAGGGCCGGCACCCGGTGGAGCTGTTCGGCGGGGTCCGGTTCCCGGCCATCGGCGAGCTGCCCTACCTGCTGACACTGGGGGGCCACGGCTTCTACTGGTTCCGGCTCCGCAGGGACGCCGTATGAGGCCCGAAACCGCCTGATGAGGCCTGATCTGCGGGGCAGGCCGCAAACCCCCGTGGCGGGGCGTTTCCCCTGCCCCGCCCGGGGCACGCATCAGTAACACCCCGCCCACCCGCGTGAGCCGGAGGGGCGCCCGCCGGCACCGGCTGAAGGCGCCGCAGGCGCACCAAGAATGGGTGAAAGGACGCGACGCCATGTCGGAAGCCGTCACACGCACCGTCACCACCCCGCCCGGCCTTCTCGCATCCCTGGATCCGCTGCTGCGGGAATGGCTGCCGCGGCAGCGCTGGTTCGCCGGCAAGGGGCGCCCGGTCACCGGGTTCACCCTGGTCGAGGCCACCGAGTTGCTCCCGGGCAACGGCAAGCTGGGCCTGTACCACCTGCTCGTCCGCGCCCACCAGCCGCTCGTGCCGTCCCACGGGGCGCCCGACCACCCCGGCGACTGCTACCAGCTGCTCATAGGCGTGCGCGAGGCGCTGCCGCCTCGGCTGGCGCCCGCGCTCATCGGACATGTGACGACGGGGCCGCTGGCCGGCCGGACGGTCTACGACGCCCTGCACGACACCAGGCCCGCCGAGCTGCTCCTGGAGGCGCTGCGCACCCAGGCCCGCATCGGTGGGCTGCGCTTCGAGCGGGACCTCGGCCAGGACATCCGGTCCGGTCTTGTGCCGCGCGTGGTGACCGCGGAACAGTCCAACTCGTCGATCGTCTACGGAGATACGTTCATCCTGAAGCTTTTGCGCCGGATAGTGCCCGGGGTCAATCCGGACCTGGAGCTGCCGCTGGCGCTGGCCCGCGAGGACTGCCCCCGGGTGCCCGCGCCGACGGCCTGGATGGTCGCCGACGTCCCGCCCACCGCGGACCCGGTCCTCTCCACGGGCCCGGCGGACCACGCCGGCCAGCCGTACGTGCTGGGCGTGCTCCAGCCGTTCGTGCAGGGCGCCTCCGACGGCTGGGAGCTGGCGCTGCGCGAGCTGGCCAAGGGCGAGGACTTCGGCGCCGAGGCGCGGGCGCTGGGGCGGGCCACCGCCGAGGTGCACACGGCGCTGGCCCGGGCGTTGCCGACGGTCACGCTCGGTCACATGCAGCTCCGCCTCATGGTCGACGGCATGACCGAGCGGCTGGAGGCGGCCGTCCAGGCGGTGCCCGCGCTGCGGCCCTACGCGAGCGGGCTGCGGTCGGCGTTCACGGCGCTCGGCGACCTGGCCGCCGAGGGCCGCACCTGGACCGCGCAGCGCGTGCACGGCGATCTGCACCTCGGTCAGTGCCTGCGCTCGCCGACCGGCGAGTGGAAGCTGATCGACTTCGAGGGCGAGCCGGCCCGGCCGCTGGCCGAGCGGCGCATGCCGCAGCCCACGGTGCGCGATGTCGCCGGCATGCTGCGGTCCTTCGACTACGCGGCACGCTCGGTCGATCCGCCCCAGCCGGACTGGGCCGAGACCTGCCGGTCCGCGTACTGTTCCGGCTACGCGGAGGCCTCCGGCCGCGATCCGCGCACCGACCCGGTGCTGCTGCGCGCCTACGAGACGGACAAGGCGATCTACGAGGTGGTGTACGAGGCCCGGCACCGCCCCGACTGGCTGCCGGTGCCCCTGGCCGCCATAGACCGGCTCGCCTCGTCCGGCCACCTGACCTGACCTGTCCCACCTTCGCCCAGGAGGCTCCGCCCGTGACCCCCCGCCCTGAGTCCAGCGGTTCGCGTCCCCAGGGGACGGCCGGGGAGAAGATCCCCGAGCAGCCCACGGCCGCCCAGAAGAAGAGCGCCGCGAAGAAGACGGCGGTGCCGAAACAGGCAGCGGCGAAGAAGACGGCCCCGGCGAAGACGACCGCCGCCAAGAAGGCCGCCGCCAAGAAGACGCCGGCCGGGCAGTCACCCGCGTCCAAGGCCACGGCCAAGAAGGCGGCGCCGGCGAAGACGACCGCGAAGAAGGCGGTCGCCAAGAAGACGGCGCCCGAGAAGACGGCACCCGAGACGGCCGTCGCGAAGAAGACGTCACCCGAGAAGACCGTCGCGAAGAAGACGACACCCGAGAAGGCCGTCGCGAAGAAGACCACTGCCAAGAAGGCCGTCACGAAGAAGGCGGCCGCGACGAAGACCACCACCGTCAAGGCCACGGCTGCGAAGTCCACGGCGACCAAGGCCACGACGGCGAAAGCGGCTGCCAAGAAGACGGCGGCCAAGAAGGCCACGGCGACCAAGGCAACGGCCGCCAAGACCACGGCCACGGCCGCCAAGGCAGCGGCGACCAAGGCGCCCGCCAAGAAGGCCGCCGCGAAGAAGGCCCCGGCGAAGAAGACCACCGCCAAGAAGGCGGTGGCGAAGAAGGCCGCTGCCGCCCAGGTCGTCCCCCCGGAGATGGAGGTCGCCGTCTCGCCCGCCGTGGACGCGGTGGACCGGGAGCGGCTGCTCGACGGCACGCACCACGACCCGCACTCCGTGCTCGGCGCCCACCCGGTGCCCGGCGGGATCGCGTTCCGGGCGTTCCGGCCGTACGCCCTGTCGGTCACCGTGATCGCCGGGGAGCTGCGGGCGGAGCTGCACGCCGACGGGGAGGGCTTCTTCTCCGGGCTGCTGCCGCTGCGGGAGGTCCCCGAGTACCGGCTGGTCGTCGCGTACGAGGGCACGGTCCAGGAGACCGAGGACGCCTATCGCTTCCTGCCCACGCTGGGCGACCTCGACCTGCACCTGATCGGCGAGGGCCGGCACGAGGAGCTGTGGACGGCGCTGGGCTCGCACCCGATGACCCACCAGGGCGTGACCGGCACCCGCTTCGCGGTGTGGGCGCCGAACGCGCGCGGCGTGCGCGTGGCCGGCACCTTCAACTTCTGGGACGGCACCGGCCACGCCATGCGTTCGCTGGGCTCGTCGGGGGTGTGGGAGCTGTTCCTGCCGGACATCGGCGAGGGCGAGCTGTACAAGTTCGAGATCACCCGGCCCGACGGTTCGAAGACGATGCGCGCCGACCCGCTGGCCCGCCGCACGGAGGTGCCGCCCGCGACCTCGTCGGTCATCACGTCCTCGGACTACGCGTGGGGCGACGCCGACTGGCTGTCGCGGCGCGCCGAGGCCCCGGCGCACGAGAGGCCGTTCTCGGTGTACGAGGTCCACCTGCCGTCCTGGCGGCCGGGGCTGACGTACCGCCAGCTCGCCGAGCAGCTTCCCGGCTACGTGAAGAACCTGGGCTTCACGCACGTGGAGCTGATGCCGGTCGCGGAGCACCCGTTCGGCGGCTCCTGGGGCTACCAGGTCACCGGCTTCTACGCGCCGACGGCCCGCCTCGGCACGCCGGACGACTTCCGGTACCTGGTCGACAGGCTGCACCAGGCCGGCATCGGCGTGATCATGGACTGGGTGCCCGCCCACTTCCCGCGCGACGACTGGGCGCTGGCCGAGTTCGACGGCAAGCCCCTGTACGAGCACGAGGATCCGCTGCGGGCCGCGCACCCCGACTGGGGCACGCTGGAGTTCGACTTCGGGCGCAACGAGGTGCGCAACTTCCTCGTCGCGAACGCCGTGTACTGGTGCGAGGAGTTCCACATCGACGGGCTGCGCGTGGACGCGGTCGCCTCGATGCTCTACCTCGACTACTCGCGCGAGCCGGGCCAGTGGACGCCCAACGAGCACGGCGGCCGGGAGAACCTGGACGCGGTGGCGTTCCTCCAGGAGATGAACGCGACGGTGTACCGCAGGGTGCCCGGCGTGGTCACGGTCGCCGAGGAGTCCACCGCCTGGGACGGCGTCACCCGGGCCACCCACCACAAGGGCCCGAGCGGTTTCGGCGGGCTCGGGTTCGGGCTGAAGTGGAACATGGGCTGGATGCACGACTCGCTGCAGTACATGAGCCACGATCCGGTGCACCGCAAGTACCACCACCACGAGATGACGTTCTCGATGGTGTACGCCTACAGCGAGAACTACGTCCTGCCCATCTCCCACGACGAGGTCGTGCACGGCAAGGGCTCCCTGGTGTCGAAGATGCCCGGCGACTGGTGGCAGCAGCGGGCCGGGGTCCGGGCCTACCTCGGCTTCATGTGGGCCCACCCGGGCAAGCAACTGCTGTTCATGGGGCAGGAGTTCGCCCAGGGTGCCGAGTGGTCCGAGGCGCACGGCCCCGACTGGTGGCTGCTGGACCCGGGGTACGGGGCGGAGGCCGACCACCGGGGCGTGCGGGACCTGGTCCGCGATCTCAACACCGTCTACCGCGCCACTCCGGCGCTGTGGCGCCTCGACACGGACCCGGCCGGTTTCGAGTGGATCGTGGGGGACGCCGCCGACGACAACGTGCTCGCGTTCCTGAGGCTGGACCCGGACGGCAACCCGCTGCTGGCGGTGTCCAACTTCGCGCCGGTCGTGCGCCAGGACTACCGCCTGGGCGTGCCCGAGGACGTGCCGGCCTGGCACGAGGCCGTCAACACCGACGCCGCCCGCTACGGCGGCAGCGACGTCACGCGGGCCGACCCGGTCAAGCCCGAGGCCCAGTCCTGGCACGGCCGCCCCGCGAGCATCCGGCTGACGCTGCCGCCGCTGGCCACGGTGTGGCTGCGTCCGGCGTAGGCGGCCTGTGACACCGCTGTGACGGGAGGAGTGGCTTCCGTCACAGCCGGTCCGGTGCGGGCCTGGTGGGGTGGCCACATGCGTGCCACCCCACTCACCCGTCGGCCCGGAAGGGACTGAGGCCCGTGCTGGTGGGACTCGGTATCTCGGTGGTCTGCGCCATCGCCGCGATCGTCGCTGCCGCGGGGACCGCCGCGATGGCGTTTCCCGGACGGCCCGAGCCGTGGACGGTGCACCTGATGCGCCGGGCGGCGGCGACGGCCGCGTGGGCCGCGGCGGCCGTGTACTCCCTGGGCTTCTTCGCCGTGCTGACGTCGGAGTCGGACTTCAACGACGGGGCGAACTCCGTCCCGGCGCCGGCCTGCCAGGACGGCTTCGACCCGGCCACGATCCAGGGCCTGAGCCACCACCGCTCCTCGTACCTGCCGCTGCGCTTCGACTGCGTCCGTGAGGACGGCTCCGTCTACGCCAGTGATCCGTCCTACGCGTGGATGAACGGGGCGACGGCGGTGCTCGCCCTCTCCGCCGCGCTGCTCGCCATCGGCGCCGGCTACGCGAGCGAACTGCGGGCCCGCAGGGCAGCCGTGCCGTCATGACACTGCTGCCCGTCTTCGCCGGGCTGGTGATCGCCGTGGTCGCGCTGCGCGGCTTGCTGACCCATCCACTGCTGCCGCTGTGGGTGCGTACCTCGGTCTTCTGGGCGGCTCCGCTCACCGCCCTCACCTGGCTGTACATCATGGCCGCCGACGACCCCGTGCTGTTCCCGGAGACGGCTCCCTGCCCCGGGGAGGCGTACCGGGAGGGCGTCATCGGCGGCGGCGAGGTCTCGGGCGTCTCCAGCGCCTTCCCCCCACGCGCCTCCTGCGTGTGGGAGGACGGCACCGTCTACCACCTCGCCCCTGGCGCCGAGTTCCTGTTCTGGGTCTTCTTCGCCCTGACGGTCGTCCCCCTCGGCGCCGGGCTGTGGCACGCCCTGCGGGATCCGAAGTCCCAGGTGGGGTAGGCGCCGCGTTCCGCGCGGGCCTACCCGAGCGCCTCCGCCAGCGCCCTGGGCAGCTCCCCGGTGTGCAGCACACCGAGGCGCTGGGTGGCCCGGGTCAGGGCCACGTACAGGTCGCTGGTGCCGTAGCGGCCGGGCTCGACCACGAGGACCGAGTCGAACTCCAGGCCCTTGGCCTGGCGTGGGTCGAGCAGCACGACCGTCTGCGTCAGGTCGGGTTCGGCACCCGCCGTGACGCCGTCCAGCCGGGCCGCGATGCCCCGGTGGAGGTCGCGCGGGGCGATCACCGCGAGGCGTCCCTCGGCCGGGGTGAGCTCCCCGACCGCCTTGGCGACGGCGCCCGGCAGGTCGTCGGTGGCCCGGGCCCAGGGGCGTACGCCCGTGGCGCGGACCGAGCTGGGCGGCTCGAACTCCGGGTTCTCGGCGCGGACCACGGCCGCCGCGACGTCCATGATCTCGGCCGGGGTGCGGTAGTTGACGCCCAGGCGGGTGTGCTCCCAGCGGTCCTCGACGTAGGGGGAGAGGATGCCCGACCAGGAGCCGACGCCGGCCGCCTCCGCGGTCTGCGCCGGGTCGCCGACCAGGGTCATCGAGCGGGTCGGGCTGCGCCGCATCAGCAGCCGCCACGCCATCGGCGACAGCTCCTGCGCCTCGTCGACGATGATGTGCCCGAACGCCCAGGTGCGGTCGGCGGCCGCCCGCTCGGCGGCGCTGCGGTGGTCGTCCTCCTCGTGCCGCTCGGCGAACCGCTCGGCGTCGATGATGTCGTGCGCGGAGAGCACCTCGGAGCTCTCGGGGTCGTCCTCCTCCTTGTCCTCGAACTCGTAGGTCCGGGACGCGTAGGAGACGTCCAGCACGCCCTGGGCGTAGGCGATCTGCCGCTCCCGCTCGCGCTCGGCGCGCTCCCGGGCGAGCCGGTCGTCCTCGCCGAGGAGTTCGGCGGCCTCGTCGAGCAGCGGCACGTCCGCGACGGTCCAGCGCCGGGTCACCGGGCGGCGTACGGCGTCGGCGTCCTCGGCGGGCAGGAACTCCTCGGGCGCCGCGAGGAAGTCGGCGACGAGCCGCTGCGGGGTCAGCACCGGCCACAACTGGTCGATGGCGGACCACACTTCGGGGTTCTCGGCGAGGTCGTCGCGGATCTGGGTGATGTCGCTGGGGTCGAGCAGGCTGGACCCGTCGAAGGGGTCGGTGCCGATGCGCTCGGCGTACAGCTCGGTGAGGGTGTTGAGGATGTGGCCCTCGAAGTGCTCACGGGCGGCGTTGTGCGGCAGCTTGGCGGCGCGGGTGCGCTCGCGGGCGACGTTGACCAGGCCGTCGTCGAGCATCAGGACCTCGCGGTCGTGCTCGATGGCGATGACCGGGTCGGGCAGCGCCTGCCGGCTGCGGACGACCTCGGCGAGCACATCGGCCATGCCGGCGCGGCCCTTCACGGCGGCCGCCTCGGGGGTGTCGGTGGCGGTCGCCTTCACGCCGGGGTACAGCTCGCCGACGGTCGCGAGGAGCACGCCGGTCTCGCCGAGGGACGGCAGCACCTCGCCGATGTAGCCGAGGAACGCCGGGTTGGGCCCGACGATCAGGACGGCGCGCTTGGCGAGCAGCTCGCGGTGCTCGTAGAGCAGGTAGGCGGCGCGGTGCAGGGCGACGGCCGTCTTGCCGGTGCCGGGGCCGCCCTCCACCACCATGACGCCGCGGTGCGGGGCGCGGATGATGCGGTCCTGGTCGGCCTGGATGGTCTGCACGATGTCGCTCATGCGGCCGGTGCGGGCCGAGTTGAGGGCGGCGAGCAGCACGGCGTCGCCCGTCGGGTCCTCGTGGCCGGTGCGGGTCTCGTCGCCGAGGTCGAGGATCTCGTCGTGCAGGTGGGTGACCCTGCGGCCGTCGGTGGCGATGTGCCGCCGGCGCCTGAGGCCCATCGGGGTGTGGCCGGTGGCCAGGTAGAAGGGGCGGGCGACGTCGGCGCGCCAGTCGATGAGGACGGGCGTGCGCTCGGCGTCGTCGGTGCGCAGGCCGATGCGGCCGATGTGGTGGGTGACGCCCGAGGTGAGGTCGATGCGGCCGAAGCACAGGGAGCCGTCGACCGCGTTGAGCGCGGCGAGCAGCCCGGAGCGTTCGGCGACGAGGATGTCCCGCTCGAGTCTGGCCTGCATGGGGGTGTTGCCCTGCGCGAGCGCGTCCGTGACGGAGGTCTCGGCGTCGCCGCGCAGCGCGTCCACGCGCGCGTACAACCCGTCGATGAATTCCTGTTCCTGTCGCAATTCATCGTCCGGAAATTCGGTGTTTGACAATTCCGCTCCCGCCCGGATATACTGTGCTCACTGAACTTCTCCGTGACTTCATTCGACGTGAAGTCACGAACAAACAAATATACGCAAGGAAATCCCCCGAGCGCAATTGCCCGGGGGATTTCCTCATGTCGGGGCGGTCCTCTACAGCACGTCGGACAGCTCCTCCAGCAGCCGCCGCTTGGCCCGCGCGCCCACCATCGCCTTCACGGGCTCGCCGCCGCGGAACACCATGAACGTCGGCATGGACAGCACCTTGTAGGCGTTGGTGGTCAGCGGATTGTGGTCCACGTCCAGCTGCACCACCTTCAGCCGGTCGCCCTCCTCGAAGGCGAGGGCCTTGAGCACCGGCGCCATCTGCCGGCACGGCGGACACCAGTCGGCGGTGAACTCCACCAGGACCGGCAGGTCCGCGCCGATCACCTCGGCCTCGAAGTCCGCGTCCGTCACCTCGGTCACCACGTCTGCCTCCCCAGCTCGCAACCAGGCTCCGGACCTCCCGGAACCTCCGCCTCGGCGGCCAGTTCGGCCCGGGCCAGCTGCCGGGCGACCGTCTCCCGCACGCTGCTCAGCCGGCCGATCAGGGAGTCGAGTTCGTCCAGCTTGCGCCGGTAGACCGCGAGCGACGCCGGGCACGAGTCGCCCTCGGGGTGCCCGGCGCGCAGGCACTCCACGAACGGCCGCGTCTCCTCCAGGCCGAACCCGAAGTCCTGCAGCGTCCGGATCTGCTCCAGCAGCTTCAGATCGCACTCGTCGTACGTCCGGTACCCGTTGCCCTCGCGCCGCGCGGGCAGCAGCCCCCGCGCCTCGTAGTACCGCAGCGTCCGCGTCGTGGTCCCGGCCCGTGCGGCCAGCTCGCCGATTCGCATGCGCACGAACGTAATCCTTGACCCCGGCGTCAAGGCAACAGCGGTTTCCGCTCCACCGGGGAGGTCAGCACGATCGACGTCGTGGTGCGGCCCAGCGCGGAGATCTCCTCCAGGACCTCCTCCAGGTGGACGGTGTCCCGGACGGCGACCTTGAGGAACCAGCAGTCCTCCCCGACCACGTGGTGCACCTCGGTGATCTCGGGCCGCTCGATCAGCTCCAGGGTCCTCGGGTGCTTGAGGTTGTAGCCGCCGTGCGGGTCGACCCGGACGAACGCCTGGATGCCGTAGCCGAGCCGGGCCGGCACGACGTGGGCGCCGTAGCCGCTGATGACGCCCGCCGCCTCCAGCCGCCGCACCCGCTCGGTGACCGCCGCGGGGCTGAGCCGGACCCGGCGGCCCAGCTCGCTGAGCTTGATCCGGCCGTCGGTCTGGAGCAGTTCGAGGATCTGCCGGTCCAGCGCGTCGAACGCCACCGATGTTTCACCGGCGGCGGCCCGCAGATGCCGTGGTTCTTTCGGCGTGGCGGCCGTAACTCCCATGGTTCCCCCTTCAGGACGTGATGGTGCGCCGGGAGAATTATGGTCATGGAAAAGGCCCTGGACGTCCTGGTCATCGGCGGGAACCGTTACGTCGGAAAGCGACTCAGCGCACGGCTGCTCGACGCGGGGCACCGCGTCACCGTGCTGAACCGGGGGTCCTCCCCGCCGCCCGCCGGGGTGGAGCACCTGGTCGCCGACCGGGACGACGAGCGGTCGCTGACCGGCGCGCTCGGCTCCCGCGTCTTCGACGCCGTCGTCGACCAGGTCTGCTACACACCGCGCCAGGCGGCCCTCGCCCGCCGCGTCTTCTCCGGCCGTACGCGCCGCTATGTGATGACCTCGACGGTCGAGGTGTACGAGTACGAGGACTCCCCCACGCCCGTGCCCGAGGAGGCCGTCGACCCGGCCACCGTCACGGTCGGCCTCGAACTGCCTTGGGACGACCCCGCGTTCCTGGAGGCGAACTACGGGGAGGGCAAGCGGCAGGCCGAGGCGGTCCTCGCGGCCGGCGACCCGGCGTTCGCCTGCACGGCGGTGCGGGTCGCCCATGTGCTGGGCGGCGACGACGACTTCACCGGGCGGCTGGCCCACTACGCCGAGCGGATGCGCGCCGGCGAGCCGATCGCCGTCCCGGCCGTGAACCGTCCGGCCACCTACGTGTACGTCGAGGAGGTCGCGCGCTTCCTGGCCTGGGCGGCGGGCCAGGACTTCACCGGGCCGGTGAACGCCGCCTCCCCCGGGGCGCTGACCACCGAGGAGTTGTGCGAGGCGGTGGCCGCGCACGTGCCGGGCGGCCGGGCCGTGTTCCGGCCGGTCGAGGTCGGCGAGGTCTCGCCGTTCTCCTTCCGCCGCTCCTACGGCATGGACAACGCCCGCGCCGCCCGGCTCGGGTTCACCTTCGGCGACGCCCGGCAGTGGCTGCCGACGGCCGTCGCCGAGACGCTCGGGAAGGGCGCCTGACATGCGGTACAGAACACTCGGCGGGGTGCGCGTGAGCGCGGTCGGGCTCGGCGCGATGCCGCTGTCCATCGAGCGCCGGCCGGACGAGGAGCGCGCCCTGGCGACCGTGCACGCCGCGCTCGACGCGGGCGTGACCCTCCTGGACACGGCCGACTCCTACCATCTGCCGGGCGCGGAACCCGGCCACAACGAGCGTCTGGTGGCCCGCGCGCTGGCCGCCCACGGCGGTGACACCTCGGACGTCCTGGTGGCCACGAAGGGCGGCCGGGGCCGTCCGGCCGGCGGCGAGTGGACGGTGAACGGCTCCCCCCGGCACCTCAAGGCCGCCGCCGAGGCGTCGCTCAAGCGGCTCGGGGTCGAGGCGATCGGCCTCTACCAGCTGCACAAGCCGGACCCCTCCGTGCCGTTCGAGGAGTCGGTGGGCGCGCTGCGCGAGCTGCTCGACGCGGGCACGATCCGGCTGGCCGGAGTCTCCAACACCGACGCGGACCAGATCCGCCGGGCCCGCGCGATCCTCGGCGACCGGCTGGTGTCGGTGCAGAACCGGTACTCCCCCGCAGTCCGGGACAGTGAGCCCGAGCTGCGGCTGTGCGCCGGACTGGGACTGGCGTTCCTGCCGTGGAGCCCGCTGGGCGGGCTGGCCCGCAGTTCCCTGGACGGGCCCTCGCGGACGGAGGGAGCGGCACGCTTCGCCGCCTTCCACGAGGTCGCGGCGGAGCGCGGCGTCAGTCCCCAGCGGGTCGGACTGGCCTGGCTGCTGGCCCGTTCCCCGGCCGTGATCCCGATCCCCGGGGCGAGCCGGCCCGAGACGGCCCGGGACTCGGCCGCAGCGGCGGACCTGCTCCTCGGCGCGGAGGAACGGGCACGCCTGGACGAGGCCGCCGCGCCGGTCCCGGACTAGCCGCGCCGGTCCCGGACTAACGGACCCCCGCGGTCTCCGGTTCCCTGTCCTCGGCGGGCTCGGCCGCGGGCTTCCCCTTGCCGGGCAGCAGCAGCGCCACGATCACCGTGCCGATGCCCAGGACCACCGCACCGACCAGGCTGGTGTGCGCGACCGCGTCGGAGAAGGACGACCCCACCGCGTCGGCCATCTGCCGTGCCCCGTCGGCCAGTTGCCCGGCCTGCGCCTTGAGCCGCTCCGCCTGCTGCGGGTCGCTCGCGTGCGCCGCCTGCTCGGCCAGCTGCCGCGCCTTGTCGCCGATGCCCTGGGCCACGGCGTATCCGGCGCCGACGGAGTCCTGGGCGGTCTCCAGGGAGGACGCGGGCAGCTCGCTGCCGGCCGTGGCGTCCGAGAGATGCCCGGAGTACGACGTCGCCAGCAGCGAGCCGAGGATGGCGATGCCGAGCGATCCGCCCAGCTCCAGCGAGGTGTCGTTCACCGCGCCGCCGACTCCCAGTTCGGACTCCGGGAACGCCCCCATGATCGCGTCCGTGCAGGGCGACAGCGCGAGCCCGATCGCGAGCCCGAGGACGACCAGGGGCGCGACGAAGTCGCCGTAGGACGACCCGGAGTCGACGCGGGTGAGCAGCGCGAGGGCGGCCGTACCGCCGACCATGCCGGCCGTCACGGTCCACTTCATGCCGACCCGGGGGGTCAGGTAGCCGGTGAGGGCCGAGCCCACGAAGACGGCTCCGGCCAGCGGCAGCATGCGCAGGCCGGTGTCCAGGGCGTCGTAGCCGAGGACGAACTGCAGGTGCTGGGTGAGGTAGTAGAAGGCGCCGAAGACCGCCAGGAAGAACAGCGCGACGGCGAGGTTCGAGCCCGCGAACCGGCGGTCGGCGAAGCGGCGGACGTCGAGGACCGGGCGCGGGTGGCGCAGCTCCCAGAGCACGAAGGCGACGAGCCCGGCGCCCGCGACGACCGCCGCGGTGACGGCCTTGGCGCCCCAGCCGAAGTGCGGGCCCTCGATGATCATGTAGACCAGGGCGCCGATCCACACGACCGACAGCAGGCCGCCGCCGTAGTCGATGCGCCCTCGGCCGGCGGCCTTGGACGGCGGCACGAGGACGAACGCGCCGACGATGGCCAGGGCGGCGACCGGGACGTTGATGAGGAACGTGGAGGACCAGCCGTGGTGCTCCAGCAGGGCCCCGGCGACGAGCGGCCCGGCCGCGATGGCGAGCCCGGCGGTGGCGGTCCACAGGGTGATGGCCTTGGCCCGCTCGGCCCGCGGGAAGGTCGCGGCGAGCAGGGACAGCGTGGCGGGCATGATCATCGCGGCGCCGGCACCCATCACGGCACGGGCGGCGATGACCGCCGTGGCGCTGTCGGCGAGGTACCCGGAGACCGCGCCGCCCCCGAACACCACGAGACCGAGGACGAGCGCGCCGCGGCGGCTGTACTTGTCGCCGATCGCGCCGAGCAGCAGCATCAGCGCGGCGTACGGGACGGTGTAGCCGTCGATGACCCACTGCAGGTCGGCGCTGGACAGGCCGAGGTCCTCGGTCATGTCGGGCGCGGCCACGGTGAGGGCGGTGTTCGCCATCACGATGATCAGCAGGCTCAGGCAGAGGACGAGGAGCGCCCACCAGCGGCGGGCGTAGGGGCGGTCCGTCCCCTCGGCCGGTTCGGTCATGACGAGTCGCATGGCAGGGATTGCCTTCCTCGTTGATTTGCACATGGGTGTGCATTTACACAACGCTGTGCAATCTACGTCGTTGCACAGCGCTGTGCAAATCGATCGGGGGAAGGGCACAATGGCGTGCATGACCACGGGCCACACCAGCCGCGCCGACGCCAACCGGCGCCGCATCCTCGACGTCGCCCTCGCCGAGCTGCTGCGGGACCCCGACGCCTCCATGGACCAGATCGCCCGCGCCGCGGGCGTCGTACGGCGGACCGTCTACGGGCACTTCCCGAACCGCGAGGCGCTGATCAGCACCCTCGTCGACGAGGCGGTCGCGGCCCTGTCGGCCGCGCACACGGCGGGCCGCGAGGGGGTCGAGGACCCGGCGGAGGCCGTGGCGCGTTCGGTGCTGGCGGTGTGGGAGATCGCCGACCGCTACCGGCTGCTGGTCGCGCTCGCCCAGCGCACGGTCACCATGCAGGGCATCCGGGAGCGGCTCGCGCCCGTCCGGGAGGAGAGCGTCGGGCTGTTGCGGCGCGGGCTGGACGAGGGCGTCTTCAGCTCACCGCTGCCCGCGCCGGCCTTGGCCTATGTGCACGAGCAGACGCTGATCGCCGTGCTGGAGGCGGTGAACGACGGTCTCCTGACAGCGCGAGAGGCGGGCCGCTGCGCCGCGGTCACGGTTCTGACCGCGGCGGGCGTGCCCGCCTCGATGGCCACCGAGCTGGTGGCGAAGCTGAACGATTGATCTGTGCTGAACGATTGATCTGTCGCGAGACGAGGACCGGGCGGCTGGGCGACGGGGGGACACCCAGCCGCCCGGAGTCTCGCGGGGGCGGCGCGGCCGTCAGGCCTTCGCCAGCTCCTTCTCGCCGCCCTGCTCGGGCACCTCGACGTGGTCGTCGGAGGCCGGGCCGCCGTGCCCGTCGTCCAGCAGCGTCTTCTCGTCGAAGGGCAGCTGTCCGGCGAGGACCTGGTTCACCCGCTCCTTGTCGATCTCCTTCGTCCAGGTGCCGATCAGCACGGTCGCCACGGCGTTGCCCGCGAAGTTGGTCAGCGCGCGGGCCTCGCTCATGAAGCGGTCGATGCCGACGATGAGGCCGATGCCGTCCACCAGGGCCGGCTTGTGCGACTGCAGACCACCGGCCAGCGTCGCGAGACCGGCGCCGGTGACACCGGCGGCGCCCTTGGAGGCGACCAGCAGGAAGAGCAGCAGCGGGATCTGCTCGCCGACCGACATCGGGGTGCCCATGGCGTCGGCGATGAACAGGGACGCCATGGTCATGTAGATCATGGTGCCGTCGAGGTTGAAGGAGTAGCCGGTCGGGACGGTGATGCCGACCACCGGCTTGCTGACGCCCAGGTGTTCCATCTTCGCGATGAGCCGCGGCAGCGCGGACTCGGAGGAGGAGGTGGAGAGGATCAGCAGGAACTCACGGCCCAGGTACTTGAACAGCGTGAGGATGTTCAGCCCGGAGATCACGCGCAGCAGGACGCCGAGCACGATGAAGACGAACAGGAAGCAGGTGACGTAGAAGCCGAGCATCAGCACGGCGAGGCTCTTGAGGGCTTCCAGGCCGGCGGAGCCGGTGACGGCGGCGATGGCGCCGAAGGCACCGATCGGGGCGGCCCACATCACCATGGCGAGGATGCGGAAGACGAGCCGCTGGATGTGCTCGATACCGCGCAGGATCGGCTGGCCCGCCGAGCCCATGCCCTGCAGCGCGAAGCCCGCGAGCAGGGCGATCAGCAGGGTCTGCAGGACCGACTCGTTGGTGAAGGCGGAGACGATCGTGGTCGGGATGATGCCGAGCAGGAACTCCGTGGTGCCCTTCGCCTCGGTATCGATCTGCGCGTGACCGGCGTCCTTGACCGCGTCGGTCACCGCGAGGCCGGTACCCGGCTCCAGGATGTTGCCGACGACCAGGCCGATGCCCAGCGCGACCAGCGACATCACCGTGAAGTAGCCCAGGGCGATACCGCCGACGGCACCGACCTTGGCGGCCTTCCGCACCGAGCCGATGCCCAGCACGATCGTGCAGAAGATGATCGGCGAGATCATCATCTTGATCAGGTTCACGAAGCCGGTCCCGATCGGCTTCAGCTCGACAGCGAAGTCGGGTGCGGCCAGACCCACCGCGATACCGGCGGCGACCGCGATGATCACCGCGATGTAGAGATAGTGCGTGCGGTCGCGCCTGGCTTTGGGTGCGGCAGGTGCCGTATCGGCTGCGCTGGTCACGGCGGCCCTCCTTGACGACGTCGTCGGCATCACCGGCGTGCGGCTCACGTCCGGGAAGAGGGAGCGGGGGCTCCCGGAGATGCGTATTGGGGAATGCCGTGACTATGTCCTGCTCTGTGAGCGCGGTCACCCTTCCGTTCATTTAGTTCACAATCAGCCACGAGGCAGACTGACGTCATGCGCTTCTCCGTCCCCGGTCCCCGCAGCTTGGCGGGCCAGCTCTTCGCCATGCAGGCCGTACTGATAGCGGTCGTCGTGGCCGGATACGCGCTGTTCACCTATGTCAGCGACCGCAGCCAGGCCGAGGAGGCCGCGAGGCGCCAGGCCAGGGCGGTGGCGCGGTCCGTTGCCGACTCCCCGTCCGTGCTGGCGGCGACGCGCACCCCCGACCCGACCGCCGAGCTCCAGCCGTACGCACTGAAGGTCATGCGGGACACCGAGGTCGACTTCATCACGATCATGGATCCGCGGGGCATCCGCTGGACGCACCCCGACCCGGACCAGATCGGCCAGCCCTTCCGGGGCCACACCGAGACGGCCCTGAAGGGCCGGACCTTCACCGAGATCTACACCGGCACGCTCGGCCCCTCGGTCCGCGCGGTCACTCCCATCCAGGACGGCCCGAGGGTGGTCGGCCTGGTCAGCGCGGGCATCCGGGTCGAGGAGATCACCCAGCGGGTGCAGGACCAGCTGACGGCCCTGCTCGGTGTCGCGGCCGGCGCCCTGGCGCTGGGCGCCGTCGGCACGTACGTCATCAACGCCCGGCTGCGCCGCCACACCCACGGCATGAACGCCGCCGAGCTGAGCCGCATGCACGACTACCACCAGGCCGCACTGCACGCGGTACGCGAGGGGCTGCTGATGCTGGACGGGCAGTACCGTGTGGCGTTGATCAACGACGGAGGGCGCGAGTTGCTCGGCGTGGCCGGGGACGTGGTGGGCAGGTCGGTGGCGGAGCTGGGACTGCCCGCCCCACTGACCGGTGCGCTGCTGGCGTCGGAGCCGCGGGTCGACGAGGTGCATCTGACGGCCTCCCGGGTCCTGGTGATCAACACCTCGCCGGTGTCGGGCGGAGAGCGGCGCGGTACGGTCGTCACCCTGCGCGATGTGACCGAACTGCAGTCGTTGATGGGCGAGTTGGACTCCGAGCGGGGCTTCACGCAGGCGCTGCGCTCGCAGGCGCACGAGGCGGCGAACCGGCTGCACACGGTCGTCTCGCTGATCGAGCTGGGCCGGGCGGAGGAGGCGGTGGAGTTCGCGACGGCCGAGCTGGAGCTGGCGCAGGCGCTGACCGACCAGGTCGTCGCGGCGGTGAGCGAGCCGGTGCTGGCGGCACTGCTGCTGGGCAAGACGGCCCAGGCGAACGAGCGGGGCGTGGAGCTGATGGTGTCGGAGGACAGCCGGCTGGACGACGGGCTGCTGCCGGATTCCCTGCCGGCACGGGACCTGGTGACCATCCTCGGCAATCTGATCGACAACGCCGTGGACGCGGCGCAGGGCAGCGTGCGGGCGCGGGTGACGGTGTCGGCCTACACCGAGGACACCGACGGCGTGGGCGACGCCGCGGGCGCCCGGGACACGGAGGGCGCGCAGGACCCGCCGGGAGCCCCGGAGCTGGTGATGCGGGTCTCGGACACGGGCCCGGGCGTGGACCCGGAGCACGCCGAGGCGGTCTTCCAGCGGGGCTTCTCGACGAAGCCGGCGGGCCCGGGCGGCCGGGGCCTGGGGCTGGCGCTCGTCCAGCAGGCGGCGCAGCGGCACGGCGGGACGCTGGCGGTGACGGAGGCCGACGGGGGCGGGGCGGAGTTCGAGGTACGGCTGCCGCTGCGGGAGTCCGGCGCGGTCGCCGGGCGGATGACGTCCGGGACCCCGGTGTCCAGAGGCGCTGGAGGCGACGCATGACGAGCAGCGAGAAGGCCATCCGCGTCCTGGTGGTGGAGGACGACCCCGTGGCCGCCGACGCCCACGTCCTGTACGTCGGCCGGGTCCCCGGCTTCGTCGCCGTGGGCAAGGCGCACACCGGCGCGGAGGCCCGCCGGGCCCTGGACCGCACCCCGGTGGACCTGCTCCTGCTCGACCTGCACCTCCCCGATGTGCACGGCCTGCAGCTGGCCCGCTCGCTGCGGGCGGCCGGCCACCACGCCGACGTGATAGCGGTGACGTCGGCCCGCGATCTGGCGGTCGTCCGCGAGGGCGTCTCGCTCGGGGTCGTGCAGTACGTCCTGAAGCCGTTCACCTTCGCGACCCTGCGCGACCGGCTCGTGCGGTACGCGGAGTTCCACGCGGCGGTCGGCGAGGCCAGCGGCCAGGACGAGGTGGACCGGGCCCTCGCGGCCCTGCGCGCCCCCGGCCCGGCCGCGCTGCCCAAGGGCCTGAGCGCGCCCACGCTGGAGCGGGTGACGATCGCCCTGCGCGACAGCGCGGAGGGCCTCACGGCCGCGGGCGTGGCCGAGACGGTGGGCATCTCCCGCATCACGGCCCGCCGTTACCTGGAGCACCTGGTCGACGCGGGCCGCGCGGCGCGCCGCCCGCAGTACGGCACGGTGGGGCGGCCGGAGCTCCAGTACCGCTGGGTCACGGGCCAGTGACGGCCCTTCAGTCGTCCGATGAAACCGCCGCACACGCATTGACCTGACTAGACCACTCAACTTACGTTCACGACGCAGCCGTCCCGGCCACAACGAAGTGCGCCCGTAGGAGGTCGTGCCCGTGCGCCCCACCGCCGCCCTCACACCCCTCGTCGCCCTGGTCCTCGCCGCCACCGCCCTCACCGCCTGCGGCGGCGGCTCCGGCAGCGACCCGGACACCGTGAAGGTCTCCTTCAAACAGTCCACGGACAACTCCGTCAAGGTGATGGACACCTATCTCGCGGACATCAAGAGGCAGTTCGAGAAAGCCCACCCCGGCAAGAAGGTCGAACTGGTCCCGATCAAGGCCCCGGACTCGGAGTACTACACCAAGCTCCAGCAGATGCTCCGCTCCCCCAAGACCGCCCCCGACCTGGTCTACGAGGACACCTTCCTCATCAACTCCGACATCACCAGCGGCTACTTGAAGCCCCTCGACCCCTACCTCGCCAAGTGGCCCGACTGGAACCGGTTCATCGACACGGCGAAGGCGGCGGCCAAGGGCGAGGACGGCAAGACGTACGGCGTCCCCGACGGCACGGACACCCGCGGCCTGTGGTACGCCAAGGACGTCTTCGCCAAGGCCGGCCTGCCCGCCGACTGGCGGCCCAAGACCTGGAACGACGTCCTCACCGCGGCCCGCACCATCAAGCGGAAGGTCCCGGGCGTCATCCCGCTCAACGTCTACACGGGCAAGCCGGTCGGCGAGGCGGCCACCATGCAGACGTTCGAGATGCTCCTCTACGGCACGGGCGACGGCGGCACGGACCCCCTCTACGACAAGGCGAGCAAGAAGTGGATCGCCGGCGGCCGGGGCTTCGCGGACGCCCTCGCCTTCGTCGAGACGGTCTACAAGGAGAAGCTGGGCCCGGACGTCTCGGACGCGCTCGACCCGAACGTCATGACCCGGGTCCGCGGCGAGTGGCTCCCGCAGGGCAAGCTGGGCATCGCCCTCGACGGCTCCTGGCTCCCGCAGGACTGGCTGCCCGGCAGCGGCCACGAATGGCCCGAGTGGTCGGAGGAACTGGGCCTGGCCGCCATGCCGACCCAGCACGGCCAGGCGCCCGGCAAGGTGAGCATGTCCGGCGGCTGGACCTGGTCGATCCCCGCCAAGGCGGGCAACCCGGACCTGGCCTTCGAGTTCATCAGGACGATGCAGACCAAGGCCAACGCGCAGAAGTGGTACATCGCCAACTCGGGCATCGCGGTCCGCGAGGACGTCGCCGAGGACCCGTCGTACGTCGACGCCCAGCCGGGCATCAAGTTCTTCACCGACCTGGTGGCCTCGACGCACTACCGCCCGGCCTACCCGGCGTACCCGAAGGTCTCCACGGCCATCCAGGAGGCGATGGAGAGCGTCACCACGGGCGACGCGTCGGTGGACGAGGCGACGAGCGCCTACACGGACGCGCTGAAGGACGCCACGGACAACCAGGTGGTCGAACGGTGAGCGAGGGCCGATGACCGCCACCGCGCCCCGCCCCCGGCTCACGAAGACCCCCGCGGACCCGCACCCGGCACGCGGCCCCCGCCTGCCGGTGCGGATCCTCCCCCTGGCCCCCGCCGTCGTCCTGCTGCTCCTCTTCCTGGCCGGCCCGATCGCCTACTGCGTCTATATCGCCTTCACGGACCTCCAGCTCACCGGCCAGGCCCGGGAATCGTTCGTCGGCCTCGACAACTTCACCCGGGCCTTCGGGGACGAGGGGTTCCGCAACGCCGTATGGCTGACGCTGGTGTTCACGGTCCTGTCCTCGCTGATCGGCCAGAACACCCTCGGACTGGCGCTCGCCGTGCTGATGCGGCGCGCGTCGAAGCCGGTCCGCACCCTGACCGGCGGCATCGTCGTCACGGCGTGGGTGCTGCCGGAGGTGGTGGCGGGCTTCCTCCTCTACGCCTTCTTCCGGCGCGAGGGAACGCTGAACGCCATCCTGGACCAGCTGCACCTGCCCGCCCAGAACTGGCTGTTCACGCTGCCCATCCTGGCGGTGTCGTTCGCCAACGTCTGGCGCGGCACGGCGTTCTCCATGCTGGTCTACTCGGCCGCGCTCAACGAGATCCCCAAGGAGATCACCGAGGCGGCCGAGGTCGACGGGGCGGGCGGCCTGCGCCGCATGTGGCACATCACCCTGCCCATGATCCGCCGCTCCATCGGCACGAACCTGATGCTCAACACGCTCCAGACCCTCTCGGTCTTCGGCCTGATCTGGGTGATGACGAGGGGCGGCCCCGGCGGCAGGAGCCAGACGCTGCCCCTCTTCATGTACGAACAGGCCTTCCAGAACAGCCTGATCGGCTACGGCACCGCGGTGGCCCTGCTGCTGCTCCTGGTCGGCTCCCTCTTCTCCCTCGTCTACCTGCGCCTGCTGCGGACGGAGGTCTGACCCGCCATGGCCCTCACCCTCGCCTCCCGCCGCACGAGTCGCCGCCTCGCCGCGGACGCGGGCCTCCTGGTGGTCGCCGCCGCGTTCGTCCTCCCGCTGGCCTGGGTCGTCCTGTCCGCCCTCGACCCGCGGGCGAACCTGCGGGTGAAGACGCCCGACGGTCTCACCCTGGCCAACTTCGACGCGATCCTCACCCCCGAGATCACCTTCACGCCGCTCCTCAACAGCCTGATCCTCTGCGGTGGGGCGACGCTGCTGACGGTGGTCTGCGCGGCCCTGGCGGCCTACCCCCTCTCCCGCTTCCGCTCCCGCTTCAACCGCCCGTTCCTGCTGACGATCCTCTTCGCCACCAGCCTGCCCATCACGGCGATCATGGTCCCGGTCTACGCGCTCTTCGTGCGGGTGGACCTGGTCGACACCATGCACGGCACGATCCTCTTCTTCGCCGCGTCCCAACTGCCCTTCGCCATCTGGCTGATGAAGAACTTCATGGACGGCGTGCCGAAGGAGTTGGAAGAGGCGGCGTGGACCGACGGGGCGTCGTCCCTCCAGTCCCTTCTCCGCATCGTGCTGCCCCTGATGGGCCCCGGCGTGGCCGTCGTGACGGTCTTCTCCTTCGTCATGATGTGGGGCAACTTCTTCGTCCCCTTCATGCTCCTGCTCACGCCCGACCAGATGCCCGCGTCGGTCAGCATCAACGACTTCTTCGGCAACCGGGGGATGGTGGCGTACGGGCAGCTGGCCGCGTTCTCCCTCGTGTACTCCACGCCGGTGATCCTCTTGTACGTCCTGATCTCCAGGCGCCTGGGCGGGGGCTTCGCCCTGGGCGGCGCGGTGAAGGGCTGACCGGCGCCGGGAAGCCGACGGCCGTGTCCGCTGTTGCATGTCGTGAACCCAAGGGGGAGCCATGTCAGTTCGCGCTCTGGTCGTCGATCCGTCCGCACCGGCCGCCGTCCGTCTCGGCGAGGTCGCCGACCCGGTGCCCGGGCCGGACGAGGTCCTGGTCGAGGTCTCGCACGCCTCGCTGAACTACGGCGACCTCAACGACGCCCGCTCCGGGCGGGTCCCGGTGGGGGCGGTGCTCGGTTCGGACGCGGCCGGAGTGGTCGTCCGGGCCGCGGCCGGGGGTGCCGGGCCCGCGGTGGGCACGCGGGTGGTGGCCCTGACCACCGGGGCGTTCGCCGAGCGCGTCGCGATCGGCGTGGGCGCGCTCGCCGAGGTGCCCAAGGGCCTGGAGCCGGCGAAGGCGGCGGCCCTGCCGGTCGCGGGCGTGGCGGCCCTGCGCTCCCTGCGGTCCGCCGGGCTCGGACCCGGCCGCAGGGTGCTGGTCACCGGGGCGTCCGGCGGGGTCGGCAGGTACGCCGTCCAGCTGGCGGCGCGGGCCGGTGCGGAGGTGATCGCGTCGGTGGGCTCGGCCGCCCGCGCGGAGGGGCTGGCCGAGGCCGGCGCCGACGAGGTGCTGATCGGGCTGGAGGGCCTGCGGGAACCGGTGGACGTGGTCATCGACAGCGTCGGCGGCCCGCAACTGGTCGCGGCCTGGGCCCTGCTCGCTCCCGGGGGCAGTGTCCAGAGCGTCGGCTGGACGTCCGGGGAACCGGCGGTCTTCCCGCCGTACGCGACAGTCGGCCCGGCCAAGTCGCTGTCCTCCTTCGTCATCGAGGGCGATGCGGGCACGGACCTGGCCGTCCTGGCCGAACTGGCGGCCGAGGGCACCCTCACCGTCGAGACGGGCTGGCAGGGCCCATGGACCCGCTTCGACGAGGCGGCCGAAACACTGCGAGGACGCCGCGTCCGCGGCAAGGCAGTGTTGGAGGTGGCGGCCCGGTAGCGGGGGCCGGGGTCCCCGTAGCGGGGGTTGGGGTCCCGGTAGCGGGGGTTGGGGTCCCGGTAGCGGGGGCCGGGCGTCCCGGCGGCGGGGGCAAGGGCCCGTAGCCGGGTCGGCGACCCGGTAGCAGGGGCCAGGCCTCGATGACGGGAGCCAGGGTCCCCGTAGCGGGGGTCGGCGGCCCGGTAGAGGGGGGATTGGCATCCGGGGTAGCGGGGGCCGGGGCCTCGGTGGCGGGAGCCAGGGTCCCCGTAGCGGGGGTCGGCGGCCCGGTAGAGGGGGTTGGCGCGGGTGGGAGCGGCCTCTTCCGCCGACACCACGGTCACCGACGCGGGCCCCCGCAGCGGGGCAAAGGACCGTAACCGGGTCGGCGACCCGGTAGCAGGGGCCGGGCCTCGGTGGCGGGAACCAGGGTCCCCGTAGCGGGAGTCGGCGGCCCGGTTGCAGGGCCGGCGTCCCGGAACAGCGGCCAGCGCCCCGGCAGCAGAGGCCGGCGCCCCGGAGCAGAGGCCGGCTTCCCGGTACCAGTGGACCAGGGCCAGCCCGGCCGCCCCCAGCCCCGGCCCGTCGCCCGCCCCCGGCGACCCAACCCCCCAGCCCATCGCCCGCCCCCGCCGACCCAGCCCCCTACCGCACCAGGCACGGCCGCTTCGCGTCGAACGACCACCCCGGGACGAGGTAGTGCATCGCCGCCGCGTCGTCCCGCGCCCCCAGCGCCTTCTCCCGGTACAGCTCGTGCGCGGCCAGCAGTCGGTCCCTGTCGAGCGCGACGCCCAGCCCGGGCGCGTCCGGGACCGCGACCTCCCCGTCCACGATCCGCGGCGGATCCACCGTCAGCCGCTCCAGCCCCTCCTGCCAGATCCAGTGCGTGTCCAGCGCGTTGTACTCCCCCGGCGCCGCCGCCCCGCAGTGCGTCACCATCGCCAGCGAGATGTCGAAGTGGTTGTTGGAGTGGCACCCCCACGTCAGCCCCATCGCGTGGCACAACTGCGCCACCCGCACCGACCCCTGCATCGTCCAGAAGTGCGGATCGGCCAGCGGGATGGACACCGACTGCAGAGCCAGCGCGTGGGCCAGCTGACGCCAGTCCGTCGCGATCATGTTGGTCGCGGTGGGCAGCCCGGTCGCCCGCCGGAACTCCGCGAGGATCTCCCGCCCCGAGTAACCGCCCTCCGCGCCGCACGGATCCTCGGCGTAGGCCAGCGTCCCCACCAGCGGCCGGCACAGCTCGACCGCCTCGCGCAGCGACCACGCCCCGTTCGGGTCCAGCGTGACCCGGGCCTCGGGGAACCGCCGCTTCAGCGCCCGCACGGCCGCGACCTCCTCCGCTCCCTCCAGCACACCTCCCTTGAGCTTGAAGTCCCGGAACCCGTACAGCTCGTACGCCGCCTCGGCCTGCCGCACGATCGCCTCCGGCGACAGCGCCTCCTCGTGCCGCACCCGGTACCAGTCCACCGGGGAGCCGGGCTCACGGACGTACTCCAGGTCGGTCCGGTCCGGGTCACCCACGTAGAACAGGTAGCCCAGCACCCGCACGGACTCCCGCTGCTGCCCGTCCCCCAGCAGCGCCGCCACGGGCACGTCGAGGTGCTGCCCGAGGAGGTCGAGCAGCGCCGACTCGACGGCCGTCACCGTGTGCACCGTGGTCCGCAGGTCGAACGTCTGCGCGCCCCGCCCGTCGGCGTCGCGATCGGCGAACCGCTCCCCGATCTCCCGCAGCACCCGCTTGTAGTCCCCCACCTTCGCCCCGACGACCAGCGACTCGGCGTCCCGCAGCGTCCGCGTGATCTTCTCCCCGCCGGGCACCTCCCCCAGCCCGGTCCGCCCCTCGGAGTCGGTGAGGACGACGACGTTGCGGGTGAAGTACGGCCCGTGCGCCCCGGAGAGGTTCAGCTCCATGCTGTCCCGCCCCGCGACCGGGTAGACGGCGAACGCCGTGACGACCGGCTGCCGCCCGCTGCCGCTGCTCATCGGTTGCCCCATCAGTTGTCCCTTCGCAGAAATGTGGTTCACACACGCAGAAATGTGGTTCACACGCCGAGAACGTCGAGAACCCACTCGCCCACCAGCACCCCGCCCAGCCCGAGCACGGCCAGCACGGTCGTGTAGGACGTGCGGACCTTGATCGCCTCGATGACGGAGAGGTTGAAGTACTCCTTGAACAGCCAGAACCCGGGGTCGTTCACATGCGAGAACGCGATGGAGCCGCAGGCGACGGCCAGCACCATCATCTCCGGGTGCACCCCGCCGCCCGCGAGCAGCGGCAGCGCCACCCCGGACGCCGTCACGACGGCCACCGTGGCCGAGCCGAGCGCGATGCGCAGGATGACGGCGACGAGCCAGGCGAGGACGATCGGCGAGATGGACCAGCCGTCCGTGGCGTCCTTGATGTAGTCGGAGATCCCGCCTTCCACCAGGACGTTCTTGAAGGCCCCGCCCGCGCCGATCACCAGCAGGATCATCGCCATCGCCTGGGCCGCCGAGGTGCAGGAGGCGCCCACGTCGCTCAGGCTGCGCCCGATCCGCGGCCCGAACGCCCAGACGGCCAGACACAGGGTCAGCAGCAGGGCGATCGGCGCCGAGCCCACGAACGCGACGACGTTCAGCAGCGGGCTCTCCCCGGACGCGGCCATGTCGGTCACCGCGGCGGCCACGATCAGCACCACGGGGAACAGCGCCACGCACAGCGACCAGCCGAGCCCCGGCATCTCCTCCTCGGTGAACTCCCGCTCGCTGACGAGCCCCTTGGGGATGGACGGCGTCAGCCGCGCGACGAACGGCAGGCGGGGCCAGGTCAGGGCGATGAGCGCCCCCGCCGGCACGGCGATGAACAGGCCGTAGAACAGGGTGAGTCCGACGGAGGCGTGGAAGGTCGCGGCAACCGCGGTGGGCCCGGGGTGGGGCGGCAGGAAGCTGTGCATGGTGGACAGCGCGATGGACATCGGCAGCCCGACCCACAGCAGCTTCGCCCCGGTCACCCTGACCAGCGTGAACGCGATCGGCACGATGATGATGAACGCGACCTCGTAGAACATGGTCACGCCGATCAGCATGGCCGTGACCACCATGGCCACCTGCACCCACCGCGGGCCGAAGGCGTCGAGGAGCCGGCCGGCTATCCGCTGCGCGGCACCCGAGTCCCCCATCACCCGGCCGACCATGGCACCGAGCCCGATGGTCAGCATGGTGTCGCCGATCTGGTCCCCGATGCCCTCGGAGAGGACGTCCGGGATGGTCGCCACGGGGATGCCCTGGACGAGCGCGACCCCGACCGCCACCAGCAGCAGGGCCGCGAAGCCGTTCAGTCTCAGCCTGGTCATGAGGAGCAGCAGGATCAGAACGCTGATCCCGACGACGAGCAGAGGCAAGGCAGTTCCCCTTTGAACCGGTGCGCCGGCGAGCGCGCGACGACTCTCATCCCTGTATGCAGACGGCGTCCACGTATGCAGATGGAGGCTAAGTGGGTGAACGGCAGGGGTCAATGGCCGGGCGATCACGAATTACGGGGGGGACCTACGATGAGCACATGGAGGGGAACAGCAGGGGCGTCCGCGGCGTGAAGTCGGCGGCCCGGACCGTCGCACTGCTGGAACTGCTCGCCGAGCGCGGGGAGGAGCCCTCACGCCTCGACCAGCTCGCGGCCGAACTGGGGGTGCCGCGCAGCAGCATGTACCAGCTGCTGCAGACGCTCGTCGACGCCGGCTGGGTCCGCACGGACGCCACCGGCTCCCTCTACGGCATCGGGATCCGCGCGCTGCTCACCGGCACCGGCTACCTGGACGGGGACCGGCGCATCCGGCTGGTCCGGCCCTATCTCGACGAGGCGTCGGACGCGCTGGGCGAGACCATCCACCTGGCACGGCTCGACGGCCGGGACGTCGTCTACCTCGCCACCCGCGAGTCCCACGAGTACCTGCGCACCATCAGCCGGGTCGGCCGCCGCGTCCCGGCCCACGCCGGAGCACTCGGCAAGGCCCTGCTCGCCGAGCGCCCCGACGACGAACTGCCCTTCGGCGACGAGCCGTTGACCGCCCTCACGGAGAACACGCACACCGACCGCGCGGCACTCCTCGCCGACCTGGCCGGGGTGCGCGAGCGCGGCTACTCCATCGACCGCGAGGAGACCGTGCCGGGGATCGCCGGCTTCGGCTTCGCCCTGCGCTACGGCACACCGGTCGTCGACGCCATCAGCTGCTCGGTGCCGGTGGCCCGGCTGACCCGGGAGCACGAGGAGCGCATCGTCGCCGTGATGCGGGACGTCAGGGCCAGGATCGAGTCCCGGCCGCCACCCGCCTCGGGCACGCCCGACTGGCGTTAGCGCCTGCCGGGCGGCGGCTGTCCGCCGAAGCGACCGTCAGCCGGCCGCCTCCTTTGGGAGCACCCCCGCACGGAACGGCTCCACGCCCTCCAGGCGGCGCACCCGCGTCGGTTCGATCAGCAGCATCACCCGGCGCTCGCCGGGCAGCAGCCACGGGTACCGGTCCTCGCCGAGGTACTTCCGCGCCAGCCGGTCCATCGCCCGCTCCGCCTCGTCGCCCTCCACGAAACGGACGACCTTCCCCCGGATCTCCGCCCGGTCGTAGGGGTTGGCGGGGTCGTGGTGGGACAGCGAAACGTACGGATTGCGCCGCAGATTCTCCTCCTTCACCCGCCCGATCGAGGTGTTGACCATGACGTACTCCCCTTCGAGGTCCGCCCACATGGGCGAGACCTGAGGCGCCCCGTCCGCTCCCACCGTCGCCAGGTGCCAGAAGTTCGGCGCGAGAAGCCGCTCGCGCATATGCTCGTTGAGCTTGCCGTTCACGTCAGTCACTGCCTTTCCGGGCCCACGACCGGCGGACCCGGCGCCATCCTCGCCCCGCCCCCGCCGCGGCCGACAGACGATCTTCGGCCCCGGTCGAACCCGCCGGTAGCCGTAGGTTCCTACAATCCGTGATCCTGGCCGAACAGACCGTAGTCGCCGCAGCCCCGCGCCCCTAGCTTGTGGCCCGTGCGCCGACCTTCACCCCATCCGAGCGAGCCCTCCCCCACGACCACGACTCCGCCCTTCGACGCCCCGGCGGCCCGCCGCCTGCGCGCCGCCCTCGGCATGACCCCCGAGCACGTCGCCCACGGCATGCGCGTCTCGTACGGGCACCCGCACGTCTCCCCGGACCACGTCATCGCCTGGGAGCGCGGGATCGCGGCCCCGACCAACTCCGAACTCACCGCCCTCGCGGGCGTGCTGTGGTGCTCGCCCGCGGAACTCATCGGCAGACCGCGCACCCTGCGCGAGCACCGCATCGCCCGCTGCCTCGCCCCCGAGGACGTGGCCCGGGCCGTGGGGCACGACGTCCACAGCTACCTGCGCATGGAGGAGACCGACAGCTGGCGCGGCACCGACCGCCAGTCCGCCGCCCTCGCCGACCTGCTCGGCCTCCGCCTGCCGGACTTCGTCGCCGTCACGGGCCGCGACGCCAAGCTCGGCGAACTGCTGCGCAGCGCGGTCACCACCCGCTGGCAGGCCTACGTACGGCCGGTCGCGAAGGTCGTGCCCCTGGACCGGCCGTTCCTGGAGGGCGCGCTCCAGGCGCTGCACGAGGACTACCAGGGGCACATGGCCGCCACCCTGAGCTGGGGCGGCGGCGGCAGCGACGCGGGCGACGCCGGCCAGGAGTTCCTCGACCGGATCGTGGAGCACTTCTGGGCGAAGCTCCAGGACGACAGCGGCCGACAGGCCGTCTAGAAGACCGACTCGGCCTCGTCCATCCGGTCCTTCGGGACGGTCTTCAGCTCGGTCACGGCCTCCGCGAGCGGCACCATCACGATGTCCGTCCCGCGCAGCGCGGTCATCCTGCCGAACCGCCCTTGGTGCGCGGCCTCCACCGCGTGCCAGCCGAAGCGCGTGGCGAGCACCCGGTCGTAGGCGGTCGGTGTGCCGCCGCGCTGGACGTGGCCGAGAATGACCGGCTTGGCCTCCTTGCCGAGCCGTCGCTCCAGCTCGTGGGCGAGGGCGGTGCCGATGCCCTGGAAGCGCTCGTGGCCGAACTTGTCGATCGCGCCCTTGCCGTAGTCCATGGTGCCGTCGGCGGGGTGGGCGCCCTCGGCGACGCAGACCACCGCGAACTTCTTGCCGCGGGCGAACCGCTCCTCGACCATCTTCACGAGGTCGGCCGGGTCGAACGGGCGCTCCGGCAGGCAGATGCCGTGCGCACCGGCGGCCATGCCGGACTCCAGCGCGATCCACCCGGCGTGCCGGCCCATGACCTCCACGACCATCACCCGCTGGTGGGACTCGGCGGTGGTCTTCAGGCGGTCCATCGCCTCGGTGGCGACACCGACCGCGGTGTCGAAGCCGAAGGTGCGGTCCGTGGAGGAGATGTCGTTGTCGATGGTCTTCGGCACGCCCACGACGGGCAGTCCCGCGTCGGACAGCATGCGGGCGGCCGTCAGCGTGCCCTCGCCGCCGATCGGGATGAGCGCGTCGATGCCGAACTCGTGGATCATGTCGGAGGCGTTCTCGCAGGCCTCGCGGAGCCGGTCGCGCTCCAGCCGGGACGAGCCGAGGATCGTGCCGCCGCGGGCCAGGATGCCGCTGACCGCGTTCAGGTCGAGGGTCCGGTAGCGGCCGTCCAGCAGGCCCGCGTAACCGTCTTCGAAGCCGATGACCTCGTCGCCGTAGTTGTCGACCGCCCGGTGCACGACCGACCGGATCACGGCGTTCAGGCCGGGGCAGTCGCCGCCTGCGGTGAGAACTCCGATACGCATCGTGCTGTGTCTCCTGCTCGCTGTTGATACCGGTGAGCCTCTGCCGATTGTTTCACGGCCCACAGCCCGGTGCCGCACCCCGGGCTGACGGGCGCCTTATATATCGGCGGAGGTATTGTCAAGAGGGTTCTGCTCACCTCGGTGGGCGATTTTTGTGCCCCCACTCGAGACGAAACGGAGAGCGCGCGTGACCCGCAGCGTGTACGTGACCGGCATCGACCGCGGAGACGGCCGCCAGGTCGTCGAACTGGGGGTCATGGAGCTCCTCACCCGGCAGGTCGACCGGGTGGGCGTCTTCCGCCCCCTGGTCCACGACGGGCCCGACCGCCTCTTCGAGCTGCTGCGCGCCCGCTACCGGCTGGCCCAGGACCCGGCGACCGTCTACGGCATGGACTACCAGGAGGCGTCCGCCCTCCAGGCCGAGGCCGGCACGGACGAGCTGGTGTCCACGCTCGTCGACCGCTTCCACCTGGTCGCCCGCGACTACGACGTCGTCCTGGTCCTCGGCACCGACTTCGCCGACACCCAGCTCCCGGACGAGCTGTCGCTCAACGCCCGGCTGGCGAACGAGTTCGGCGCGTCGGTGATCCCGGTCGTCGGCGGCCGCAAGCAGACCGTCGAGTCCGTGCTCGCCGAGACCCGCAACGCCTACCGCGCCTACGACACCCTCGGCTGCGACGTCCTGGCCATGGTCACCAACCGGGTCGCCCGCGAGGACCGCGACGAGATCGCCGGTCACCTCGACTCCCGGCTGCCGGTGCCCTGTTACGTCCTGCCCGACGAGCCCGCGCTGTCCGCCCCGACCGTCTCGCAGATCAGTCACGCCCTCGGCGCCAAGGTGGTCCTCGGCGACGACTCCGGCCTCGCCCGGGACGTGCTCGGCTTCGTCTTCGGCGGCGCGATGCTGCCGAACTTCCTCGGCGCCCTGACCCCCGGCTGCCTCGTCGTCACCCCGGGCGACCGCGCGGACCTGGTCGTGGGCGCGCTCGCCGCGCACAGCGCCGGCACCCCGCCGATAGCCGGGGTGCTGCTCACCCTGGACGAGGTGCCCGGGGAGGACATCCTCACCCTGGCCGACCGCCTCGCGCCCGGCACCCCGGTGCTGTCGGTGGCCGGCACCAGCTTCCCCACCGCCGAGCAGCTGTTCTCCCTGGAGGGCAAGCTCAACGCGGCCACCCCGCGCAAGGCCGAGCGGGCCCTCGGCCTGTTCGAGCGGTACGCCGACACCGCGGACCTCGCCCGCCGCGTCTCCGCGCCCAGCAGCGACCGCGTCACGCCGATGATGTTCGAGCACAAGCTGCTGGAGCAGGCCCGCTCCGACCTGCGGCGCGTGGTGCTGCCCGAGGGCACCGAGGAGCGCGTGCTGCACGCCGCCGAGGTGCTGCTGCGCCGGGGCGTGTGCGAGCTGACCCTGCTCGGCCCGGTCGACCAGATCCGCAAGAAGGCCGCCGACCTCGGCATCGACCTGGGCGAGTCCCAGCTGATCGACCCGGCCACCTCCGACCTGCGCGACGCCTTCGCCGAGAAGTACGCGGCCCTGCGCGCCCACCGGGGCGTCACCGTGGAGCTGGCGTACGACGTCGTCTCGGACGTGAACTACTTCGGCACGCTGATGGTCCAGGAGGGCCTCGCCGACGGCATGGTGTCCGGCTCGGTGCACTCCACGGCAGCGACCATCCGCCCGGGCTTCGAGATCATCAAGACCAAGCCGGGCGCGGACATCGTCTCGTCGGTGTTCTTCATGTGCCTGGCCGACAAGGTCCTCGTCTACGGCGACTGCGCGGTCAACCCCGACCCGAACGCCGAGCAGCTCGCCGACATCGCCATCCAGTCGGCGGCCACGGCCGAGCAGTTCGGGGTGGAGCCGCGGATCGCGATGCTGTCGTACTCGACCGGCACCTCCGGCTCGGGCGCCGACGTCGACAAGGTGCGCGAGGCCACCGAGCTGGTCCGCTCGCGCCGTCCCGACCTGAAGATCGAGGGCCCGATCCAGTACGACGCCGCCGTGGAACCGTCGGTCGCGGCGACCAAGCTGCCCGGCTCCGAGGTCGCGGGGCAGGCGAGCGTGCTGATCTTCCCCGACCTGAACACCGGCAACAACACCTACAAGGCCGTGCAGCGCTCGGCCGGCGCGATCGCCGTCGGGCCGGTGCTGCAGGGCCTGCGCAAGCCGGTCAACGACCTGTCCCGGGGCGCCCTCGTCCAGGACATCGTGAACACCGTCGCCATCACGGCGATCCAGGCCCAGACCCCCGCCCCGTCCCCGAGCGAGAAGGCAGCCGCCCAGTGAGCCCGTCCCGTGTCCTCGTCCTGAACTCCGGTTCCTCGTCGGTGAAGTACCAGCTGCTCGACATGCGCGACAGCAGCCGACTGGCGGTCGGCCTGGTCGAGCGCATCGGCGAGGGGACGTCCCGGCTGAAGCACACCCCGGCCGGCGGCGAGAGCCGGGAGCGCGGCGGGGCGATCGCCGACCACGACGCCGCCCTGAAGGCCGTGGCGGAGGAGCTCGCCAAGGACGGCCTCGGCCTGGACTCGCCCGAGCTGGCCGCGATCGGGCACCGGGTGGTGCACGGGGGCAGGTCCTTCACCGAGCCGACCGTCGTGGACGACGCCGTGCTCGCCGAGATCGAGCGGCTCATCCCGGTGGCCCCGCTGCACAACCCGGCCAACCTCACCGGCCTGCGCACGGCCCGGGCGCTGCGTCCGGACCTGCCGCAGGTCGCCGTCTTCGACACCGCCTTCCACACGACGATGCCGGAGTCGGCCGCGCGCTACGCGATCGACGTCGAGACGGCCGACGCGCACCGCATCCGCCGCTACGGCTTCCACGGCACCTCGCACGCCTACGTCTCCCGGGCCACGGCGCAGCTGCTGGGCAAGGACCCGTCCGAGGTGAACGTGATCGTGCTGCACCTGGGCAACGGGGCGTCCGCCTCGGCCGTGCGGGGCGGCCGCTGCGTGGACACCTCCATGGGGCTGACGCCTTTGGAGGGGCTCGTGATGGGTACGCGCTCGGGAGACATGGACCCGGCCGTCATCTTCCATTTGATGCGTGTTGGTGGAATGTCCGCCGACGAGATCGACACTCTTCTCAACAAGAAGAGCGGTCTGATCGGTCTGTGCGGTGACAACGACATGAGGGAGATCCGCCGCCGCGTCGACGAGGGCGACGAGCGGGCGGAGCTGGCGTTCGACATCTACATTCACCGCCTGAAGAAGTACATCGGCGCCTATTACGCCGTCCTCGGGCGGGTGGACGCGGTCGCCTTCACCGCCGGTGTCGGCGAGAACGCGGCTCCCGTGCGCGAGGCCGCCCTGGCGGGCCTGGAGGGGCTGGGCCTCGCGGTGGACGGCGAGCGCAACGCCGTGCGCGGCGACGAGGCGCGGCTGATCTCGCCCGAGGGCGCCCGGGTGGCGGTGGCGGTGGTACCCACCGACGAGGAATTGGAGATCGCGACACAGACCTACGCGCTGGTAAACGATTCGGGGAATCACACCTGAGCGGCATCCCGCCCTTTTGTATTTTCCGCCAGACGGAATATTCCGTTGCGAAACAAACCGATAGGATCGCCCCCATGCGCCGTTCGAAAATCGTCTGTACTCTCGGCCCCGCGGTCGACTCCCACGAGCAGCTTGTCGCGTTGATCGAAGCCGGCATGAACGTGGCCCGCTTCAACTTCAGCCACGGCACGCACGCCGAGCACCAGGGCCGGTACGACCGGGTCCGTGCCGCCGCCAAGGAGACCGGCCGGGCCATCGGGGTCCTCGCCGACCTCCAGGGCCCGAAGATCCGCCTGGAGACCTTCGCCGAGGGCCCCGTGGAGCTGGTCCGCGGTGACGAGTTCACCATCACCACCGAGGACGTCCCGGGCGACAAGACGATCTGCGGGACGACCTACAAGGGTCTGCCCGGCGACGTGAACAAGGGCGACCAGGTCCTCATCAACGACGGCAACGTCGAGCTGAAGGTCACCGAGGTCGAGGGCCCCCGGGTGAAGACGATCGTCATCGAGGGCGGCGTCATCTCCGACCACAAGGGCATCAACCTGCCCGGCGCGGCCGTCAACGTGCCCGCGCTGAGCGAGAAGGACGTCGAGGACCTCCGCTTCGCGCTGCGCATGGGCTGCGACCTGGTCGCGCTGTCCTTCGTCCGCGACGCCAAGGACGTCCAGGACGTGCACCGCGTCATGGACGAGGAGGGCCGTCGCGTCCCGGTCATCGCCAAGGTGGAGAAGCCGCAGGCGGTGCAGAACATGGAGGACGTCGTGATGGCGTTCGACGGCGTGATGGTCGCCCGCGGTGACCTCGCCGTCGAGTACCCGCTCGAGAAGGTCCCCATGGTGCAGAAGCGCCTGATCGAGCTGTGCCGGCGCAACGCCAAGCCGGTGATCGTGGCGACCCAGATGATGGAGTCGATGATCACCAACTCCCGTCCGACCCGCGCCGAGGCCTCCGACGTGGCCAACGCGATCCTGGACGGCGCCGACGCGGTCATGCTGTCCGCCGAGTCGAGCGTGGGCGCCTACCCGATCGAGACCGTGAAGACGATGTCGAAGATCGTCACCGCGGCCGAGCAGGAGCTGATGTCCAAGGGCCTGCAGCCGCTCGTCCCGGGCAAGAAGCCGCGCACGCAGGGCGGTTCGGTGGCCCGGGCCGCGTGCGAGATCGCCGACTTCCTCGGCGGCCGGGTCCTGGTGGCCTTCACCCAGTCCGGCGACACCGCCCGCCGGCTGTGCCGCTACCGCGCCGCCCAGCCGATCGTCGCCTTCACCACCGACGAGGGCACCCGCAACCAGATGGCGCTCAGCTGGGGCGTGGAGCCGTACGTGGTGCCGTTCGTGAACAGCACCGACGAGATGGTCGACCTGGTGGACCAGGAGCTGGTCAAGCTCAACCGCTTCAACGAGGGCGACATCGCGGTCATCACCGCCGGTTCGCCCCCCGGCGTCCCCGGCACCACCAACATGGTGCGGGTCCACCACCTGGGCACCAAGAGCTGATCGCGTCGGACGGCCCCTGAGGGCCGCTGTACGACGCCGAGGGCGCCCCCTGGGATACAGGGGGCGCCCTCGGTGTGTGCGGCTCCCGAACGGGCTCTGGGGGGCGCTCAGTCGGTGATGTAGTTGTGCAGCCCGGGCACGTGCAGGGTCCCGCCGAACTGGCCCGCCTGGGTGACCTTCACGTTGGTGAAGTAGATCAGCGGGATGTTCAGCGGCGGCGGGTGCTCCGGGTCGAAGGTGATCGGGATCAGCCCGAGCAGGTTGCCCGAGATGCTCTCCGTGTACATCACCGTGTCGCCGTCGCGGATCGTGGACGTCGAGCCCTTGGCCGCCTGCACGTGGTAGGTCTTGCCGGACTGCTTGTCCTTGACCGTCTGGTGGAGGTCACCGATGTCGGTGCCGCCGGAGATGACGTACTTCAGGACCTTCTTGACGGTGCCGTTGGCGGTGCGCACCTCGACGACGCCCTTGTAGTCGGCGCCCTTCAGCGTCAGCGAGCTGGCGTTGAGGTACCAGGGGTCGTCGGGCAGCGGCACCTTGTTGTCGACGCCGCCCTCGGCGTCGGTGGCGGCCGGGCAGTCGTCGGGGTCCGTGGTCGGGCTCGCGGACGGGCTGGGGGTGGCGGTGGCCTTGTCCGCCGCCTCCTGCGCCGCCTTCTCGACCGCCTTGGTGGTGTCCTCGACCGTGCCGGACGCCTTGCCGGTGGTGTCCTTGACGGCGTCCTCGGCGGCGCCGACGGCCTTCTCGGTCGTCTCGCGCACGGTGCCGGAGGCGTCCTCGGCGGGCTTCTCGGCCCCCTCGGTGCTCTCCGGGGTCCCGGACGACGAGGCGGACGGGGTGGGGCTCGGGCTCGCGCCGCCCTTGTTCCCGCCGTCGAAGATGCCCCCGATGGCGTCGCCGATGTCCTCCAGCAGGTTGCCGCCGCTCTCGGACGGCGAGGGGGACGGCGTGGCCGCCGCGTCGTCGCCGCCCTCGGCGGGCGCGCTCGCGGACGGGGTCGGCGCCGGCTCGTCCTTGTCGCCGGAACCTGAATCCGGCGAAGAGGAACCGTCGTCGCCGGAACCGCCCGGAGTGGCCGAGGGGGACGGCGTGGGAGCCGTGTCGCCCTTGTCGTCCTTGCCGTCCGTCGCGCCGTCACTGGCCGAGGGCGACGGCGTGGGCGAGGCGGAGTCCCCGTCCTTGGCGCCCTCCAGGGCAGCCACGCAGTCCTTGTACTCGTCGGCCGTCAGGCTCTTCGACGTCGGCGTCGCCGGGTTGTTGCTGTCGGCGATGGCGAGCGTGGACGTGAAGCCCATCCCCATGAGGACCGCCGTCGGCATCGCCGCCATGGCTATCGCCTTGCCGGTCGGCCTGCTGAACCTGGTGAACAGCGGCTTCTTGGGTGCCGCGTGGCGCGGCCCGGTTCTCACACGGGACGCCTCCACATCAGCCCCGTGGGTCACCTCGTCAGCCGGCACTGTGCCTCCCGTTCGCCCCGTTGGCCGGGTTCGTTCCTGACAGATCGTTCGGCTTGTCCAGCCCGACCACGGGCTTGAGCACCGTGGTGTCGTGGTCCGTGGCCTCCGGAGCCCCGCCCGCGCCGGTGCTGGCGTGGGTGGCGAGCTGCCCGGCGGGCGGTGCGCCCGGCGCCCAGGCCACGGCCATCGCCCCGCCCACGAGGGCGAGGAGGAAGCCGATGAGGAAGCCGCCGAGGTTGGACACGGGGATGGACACCAGCGCCAGCAGGATGGCCGCGACTCCCGCGAAGACGCGGACGTGCTTCTGGAACCAGAGGCTGACGCCCAGCACGACGAGCAGCACGCCGATGATCAGGGACCCGGCACCCGCGGTGGTCGCCATCGCCAGCGTCAGGTGACCGATCTGGAGGTTCGCGTACGGGAAGTAGGCGATGGGCAGGCCGCTGAGCAGGACGAACAGGCCGGCCCAGAACGGCCGCGTACCCCGCCAGGCGCGGAACTGCTGCCTCCGGAGAGTGAACTGGCCGTCTGCGGCAGGAGTCTCGGCGCTCATGGAAAAACAGCTCCCTGGTACGGCGTTGCTGTGGTGGTGATGTGGGCCGCGCGTGAAGGCGCGGCCGGAAGGTGGACGGGCGGGGGCGCCACCGGCTCCCCCGCCCGTCATCGAGTGCTTAGTAGCACTCCTTGACACCCGTCGACAGCGACATCTTCAGGCCGCTGAGCTTGAAGGTTCCGGCGGTGGTCGCCCACGCCGTCTGCTTCACGTCGGTCAGGATCGCCCGGTCCGCCTGCTGGGCGAAGCCGTACGGGTTCGCCGTCTCGCCCTTCCTCATGGCCGGACCCTTGTTGGCGTCCTTGGCGGCCACACCGATGTCGATGTTCTCGAACGTCGCGTCGGCCTCGAGGTCGGCGACATCGATGTAGAGGTTCTGGGCCTCGACCGGCTTGGCACCCTGACCCGCACGCAGGATCAGGCTGACGTTCCCGAGCACCGGAATGTTCGGGGTGACGACCGACTGGCACAGGTCCTTGATCGTCGCCTGCTTGAACGACGAGACCGCGACCGGGTGGACGGCCTTCTTGCCGTCCATGGTGTAACCCTCGTCGAGGGCGCCGTACTGCGAGAAGCCCGTACCGACGAGCTCCTTGGTCGTGACCTTGAACGACTGCCCGGAGACGCTGAACGACGCGGCGAGAGCGCCCTGCGCGAGGGCGACACCTATCGCAGCCGTGGCGGCGACGCTGGGCACCATGACCACAGCGAACCGCTTCCATCTGGTCCCGCCACGCACCTGGGACTCCATATTTCCTCCTTCTCGGACGTACATCTCCTGTCCTGGCTCGCCCCGAGTCGCGGCTCAGCCGGGCAGGGATGGGAGAAGTGCTACGTCCTCGGGAAGGAGAGCGCCTGCACTCGGCGGCGCAACTAGCGCCCGAATCACCGGCGATCACCCCCGAGCGACAACCACTGGTCGCGCCTGACACGCATCACGCACAACCCTGCTGGACAGGCTTCGCCGGACGGGCGAAGACCCCCCTGTCCAAGAGCCGGCGCCACTGCCGCCGGCTCTGCTCGGTGGGGACCCAGGACGTCCCGCGACCCAACCGGCTGCCGGGGTACGGGAATGGACCGAGCGTGGCCGATCGTGGTGCATTCTCGCCGCCCGCACAAGGGGGATCGTTACTGGCTAGTAACGGCCGGATAACCGAACAACGACCCATCGGTCTCGGTCGGCGACACAGGGTGGCGCCGGGCGGCGGTACAAAGCTGTTGATCGATGGACAGAATCCGACAGATCAACGCCCATGACTTACTCGCAGTAACAGCGGCCGCGATTACCAAGTTTTGGTAAAGCGCGGCCGCAGTGACGCTCTGTCGGCAAACTTTTCACGCGGGCACCACATGCCCGCGTGTTTAACGACTGGTCAGAACAGGGCGCGAGCCAGGGCCCTGCGCGCCGCGATCACCCGCGGATCCTCGGGCCCGACGACCTCGAACAGCTCCAGCAGCCGCATCCTGACGGTGTCCCGGTCGTCACCCACCGTGCGCTGCACGGTCTCGATGAGCCGGCCGAAGGCGTCCTCCACGTGGCCGCCCACCAGATCCAGGTCGGCGGCGGCGATCTGCGCCTGCACGTCGGCCGGCTTCTCCGCCGCCTCCTTGCGCACCCGCTGCGGGTCGACGCCCTGCACCCGCTGGAGCAACTCGGCCTGCGCGAGGCCCAGTTTGGCCTCCTCGTTGCCCGGGTCCTCGTTCAGCACGTTCTTGTAGGCCTGGACGGCACCGCCCAGGTCGCCCGAGTCCAGCGCCTGCACGGCGGCCTCCAGGAGGCCGTCGTACGGACCGGCCGGCCGCTCGGGGGCCGCCTGGGCGCCGCCCGGCTCGGCCTCGGGGTCGACGGTGAGACCGGTCAGGCCGAAGCGCTGCTCGGCGACCTGCACCAGCTGGTCCAGGGTCTGCCGGATCTGCTCCTCGCCCGCGGCCCCCTGGAAGAGCGGCAGCGCCTGCCCGGCGACGACCGCGAAGACCGCGGGGATCCCCTGGATGCCGAACTGCTGCATCAGCATCTGGTTGGCGTCGACGTCGATCTTGGCGAGCAGGATGCGGCCGTTGTACTCGACGGCCAGCCGCTCAAGGACCGGGCTCAGCTGCTTGCAGGGCTGACACCACTCGGCCCAGAAGTCGATGACGACGGGCACCTCGGCGGAGCGCTGGAGGACGTCCCTCTCGAACCCCGCCTCATCGACGTCGATGACGAGGTCGGCCGGGGAGATCGCCCCCGTGCCGCCCTCCCGCGCGGCCTGGGCGCGCGCCTGCTCCGCCTTCGCCTTGGCCTCCTGGGCCGCCTTCACCGCGGCGAGGTCGACGACTCCGCTCATGGACATGTTCCGTGGCTGCATGCGCCTATCCTCCCCCGTACTGCGCGCGTGTGTGAAAAACGGTGTGAAAGCCAGGCCGGTCGGGTGCCTCTCGGCGCCGGGTCCCCACCCGCGCCGCGTGGTCGAAGCCCGTGTACGTCCCGCACGGGCTTTCGCTACGAGTCGTAGCGTAATGGCACGTCGGGCCGTCGGGACACCACCCTCCGGTGATCTCTCTCACGGTCCGCACGGGAACCGCGGGTCTATGGTCGGGGGATGCAGACCCGCAGCCCAGCCGGCCGCGCCGGGCGCCCGCGCAGCGCCGCGGCGGACGCCGCGATCCTGGCCGCGACGCGGGCGGCCCTCGTGGAGCTGGGCTGGTCGAAGCTCACCCTGGGAGACGTCGCGACGCGCGCCGGGGTTGCCAAGACGACGCTCTACCGCCGCTGGGCGGGCAAGAACGAACTGGTCGTCGACGCGGTGGCGGAGCTCTTCGACGAGCTGGAACTCCCGGACCGCGGCTCCCTGGCCGCCGACATCGAGGGTGTGGTGCTGCAGTTCGCCGCGATCCTGGCCCTCCCCGCGGCGAGGAGCGGCCTGATGGCGGTGGTGGCGGAGGCGACCCGCGACGAGGCCCTGCGGGAGCGCATCCGCGCGTCCGTGGTCGACCGCCAGAAGCGCCTGGTCCTGGAGGGCCGCGCCCGGGCCCAGGCGCGGGGCGAACTCCCCCCGGAGCCGGACCCGCGGTCGGCCGCCCGCACGGTCGACCTGATCTTCGACATGGTCGCGGGAGCGGTGGTGCACCGCACCCTGGTGAGCGCGGAACCGGCGGACGAGGAATGGGTCCGCGGCTTCACCAGGGTGCTGCTGCAGGGACTGACTCAGAACCCGGCGGGTTCGGTGTAGACCCCCCACTCGTCCCGCAGCACCCCGCAGATCTCCCCGAGGGTGGCTTCCGCCCGCACCGCCTCCAGCATCGGCTCGATCATGTTCGCGTCCGAGCGCGCCGCGGCGATCATGTCGTCGAGCGCGGCCCGCACCCGGGCGTCGTCGCGTGCCGCCTTCCGCTCGCCGAGCACCCGCACCTGCTCCCGCTCCACCTCGTGGCTGACCCGCAGGATCTCCAGGTCGCCGGTGACCGATCCGGTGTGGACGTTCACGCCGACGACCTTCTTGTCGCCCTTCTCCAGCGCCTGCTGGTACCGGAACGCCGACTCGGCGATCTCGCCGGTGAACCAGCCGTCCTCGATGCCGCGCAGGATGCCGGAGGTGATCGGGCCGATGGGGTGCCGGCCGTCGGGGTGCGCCCGCAGCCCCCGCTCCCTGATCTGCTCGAAGATCTTCTCGGCGTCCGCCTCGATCCGGTCGGTCAGCTGCTCGACGTACCAGGAACCGCCCAGCGGGTCGGCGACGTTGGCGACGCCGGTCTCCTCCATCAGCACCTGCTGCGTGCGCAGCGCGATCTCCGCGGCCTGCTCGCTCGGCAGGGCGAGGGTCTCGTCGAGGGCGTTGGTGTGCAGCGAGTTCGTCCCGCCGAGCACGGCGGCGAGGGCCTCCACCGCCGTCCGCACGACGTTGTTGTACGGCTGCTGCGCCGTGAGGGAGACGCCGGCGGTCTGGGTGTGGAAGCGCAGCCACTGGGCCTTCTCGGACGTCGCCCCGTAGACGTCGCGCATCCAGCGGGCCCAGATGCGCCGGGCCGCCCGGAACTTGGCGATCTCCTCGAAGAAGTCGACGTGCGCGTCGAAGAAGAAGGACAGGCCGGGGGCGAAGACGTCTATGTCCAGTCCGCGCGACAGCCCCAGCTCCACGTATCCGAAGCCGTCGGCCAGCGTGTACGCCAGCTCCTGCGCGGCCGTCGCCCCGGCCTCGCGGATGTGGTAGCCGGAGACGGACAGCGGCTTGTAGGCGGGAATGCCGGCCGCGCAGTGCTCCATCAGGTCGCCGATCAGCCGCAGGTGCGGCTCGGGCTGGAAGAGCCACTCCTTCTGGGCGATGTACTCCTTGAAGATGTCCGTCTGGAGCGTGCCGTTGAGGACGGACGGGTCGACGCCCTGCCGTTCGGCGGCGACCAGGTACATGCAGAAGACGGGGACGGCCGGGCCGCTGATGGTCATCGACGTCGTGACGTCACCCAGCGGGATGTCCTTGAACAGGACCTCCATGTCGGCGGCCGAGTCGATGGCGACGCCGCAGTGCCCGACCTCGCCCAGGGAGCGCGGGTCGTCGGAGTCGCGGCCCATGAGGGTCGGCATGTCGAAGGCGACCGAGAGCCCGCCCCCGCCGTTGCGGAGGATCATCTTGTAGCGCTCGTTGGTCTGCTCGGCGTTGCCGAACCCGGCGAACTGCCGGATGGTCCACGTCCGCCCTCGGTAGCCGGTCGCGTACAGGCCGCGGGTGAAGGGGTACTCCCCGGGCCAGCCGATCCGCTCGAACCCGTCGTACCTGTCCCCGGGCCGGGGCCCGTACACCGGCTCCACGGCATCGCCGGAGAGCGTCGTGAAGTCGGCCTCGCGCTTGCGCGCGGCGTCGTACCGGGCCTGCCAGCGGCGGCGGCCCTCCTCGATGGCGTCAGCGTCCATACCTTCGAATTTACTTGGACGTCCTAGTAAATGTCGATGGCTGACCGCCGCACGTTCGTCCGTACGGCGGTCCGGTTACGCCTTGACGGTCGCGGGCGAGTCCTCCGCGACCCTGGCCTCGAGCTCGCGGCTGATCTTGCGCTCCACGAAGAACGCGGCCGTCGGGATGGTCCCGGCGAGCAGCACCCAGATCTGCTTGCCCACCCGCCACTTGGCCTTGGAGCCCAGATCGAAGGCGAAGATCAGGTACACGACGTACAGCCAGCCGTGCGCGATGCTGACGACGCGCGTGAAGTCGGCGGCGCCGTTCAGGTCGAGCACATACTTGCCGATCATGCCGAGGGTCAGCAGGACCAGCAGTACGCCGGTGACGTAGGCCATCACGCGATAGCGGGTCAGCACGCTCTTTTTCATGCCGTCGAGCGTAACGACCCGTTCCGGGAGATCTCGCCCGGGGTCACTGCTCCTCGAAGTCGCCCGCCGCGACCCGCAGCGGGCGCAGCATCGCGAAGATCTCCGCGCACTCCTCGGCGTCGTACACGCCGAGCCCGAAGTCCATCGCCATCAGGTCGCGGGTGGCCGCCTCGACGACCTCGCGACCCTTGGCGGTGATGCTGGCGAGGGTGCCTCGCCCGTCGTTGGGGTTCGGGCGCTTGTCCACCAGGCCCGACCTGACCAGGCGGTCCACGGTGTTCGTCACGGACGTGGGATGCACCATGAGCCGCTCGCCGATCTTGGACATCGGCAGCTCGCCGGACTTGGAGAAGGTGAGCAGCACCAGCGCCTCGTAGCGCGCGAAGGTCAGCCCGTAGGGCTTGACCACCGCGTCGACCTCGGCGAGCAGGATCTGCTGGGCGCGCATGATCGAGGTGATCGCGGCCATGGACGGCACGTTTCCCCAGCGCTGCTTCCAGCGTTCGTCGGCACGCGCGATCGGATCGAAGGAGAGACTGAGCGGCTTCGGCACGAACCCGACCTTACCGGCCGGTCACATGGTGGTCAGCCCTGTCTCGCCCTTCGGGCCGGCCGTCCCCGGCCCCGATGCCGGGGACGCGGCCGGCCCATGTCCTTTCCCTGCCGATTCGTTTCTCTGTGTAACGATTGATGCCGGATTCATCACTGAACGTCACTTTCCTCCCAGGGAGCGGCATGACCCGGCTGATCCACGCCCTCGCGGCACTCGCGGCGCTCGGTCTCGCTGCGGGCTGCTCGTCCGCCGGGGCCGACCCGGCGTCCGAGCCCGGCGCCGACACCACGAAGGCCGCCTACGCGGCCGGCACCTCCCCCTTCTGGGTCGACCCGCAGAGCCCCGCGGCCCGGCAGGCGCAGCTCTGGCAGCGGCAGGGCCGGGGGCAGGACGCCGAACTGATCCGGCGGATCGCCGACCAGCCGGTCGCGCTGTGGCCGGCGGGCGAGGTCGACCCGTCCCCCACCGTGCGGGCGGCGGCCTCGGACGCGAGCCGGGAGGGGAAGACGGCGGTCTTCGTCGCCTACAACATCCCGCACCGGGACTGCGGCCAGCACTCCGCGGGCGGGGCCGCCGACGCGAACGCCTACCGGGACTGGATCGGGAAGTTCGCCGACGCCCTCGGCGAGGCCGACGCCCTGGTCGTCCTGGAGCCGGACGCGGTCGCGCACGTCGTGGACGGCTGCACCCCCGGCGAGTACCACGCCGAGCGCGAACAGCTGCTCGGCGAGGCCATCACCCGGCTGAAGCAGCAGCCGAACACCAAGGTCTACCTGGACGCGGGCAACGCGGACTGGATCAAGGACTCGCAGAAGCTGGTCGAGCCGCTGAAGCGGGCCGGGATCGAACAGGCCGACGGCTTCGCTCTCAACGTCTCCAACTTCCAGACCGACGAGGTCACCACCGAGTACGGCGGCCGGCTCGCCGAAGCCCTCGGCGGCAAGCACTTCGTCGTCGACACCAGCCGCAACGGCAACGGCCCCCTGCCCGGCGTCTGGTGCAACCCGCCCGGCCGGGCGCTCGGCACCCCGCCCACCACCGACACCGGCGACCCCGTCGTCGACGCCTACCTGTGGATCAAGCGGCCCGGCGAGTCGGACGGCACCTGCGAGGGCGGCCCGGCCGCCGGGCGCTGGTGGCCGGAGTACGCCCTGGAGCTGGCGCGCAACGCCAAGGGCTGACCCGGCCCCCGCTCACTCCACGTGGATCCACTTGGCCTTCGAGGGCGTGCCCTCGGCGTCCGTCACGAACAGCATGTACCAGCCGGGCGGCACGAGCGCCGGATCGCGCGGCACGTCGAACGTCACCGCGTCGCCCTTCCTGGTGATGTCCAGCTCGATGGAGCGCTGCTCGACGTCCGTGGTGTGCGTGACCGCGCTGGGCCGCATCAGCCGGGCCGCGGCCACGCGCTCCGGGTGGTCCGTGCGGAAGGTGATGCGGTGGTCGTCGTCCAGGGTCTTCGGCCCGCCCTTCAGCACGGGCCGGTTCTGCGGGTTCCGGTGCAGCGCGGGCGGGGTGAAGACCTCCATGCGCTGCTCGAAGTGGCCCAGCTTGGTGTTCTGCTGGTCGTCGAAGAGCGGGTCGGAGCCGAAGGTGGCGATCCGGCCGTCGGGCAGCAGCAGCGCCTCGGAGTGGTAGTTGCGGCCCACCCTCGGCGCGGCGGCCTCCCGGAAGGCGTTGGCCTTCGGGTCGTAGAACTGCGCCCGCAGGATGTTGCTGGCGCTGCGGCCGCGGTAGTCCTTCGAGCCGTTGGACGTGAACACGGTGTCGTCCGGCATGATCACGCTGTTCAGGTAGCGGGTGCCCTGCGGCAGGTCGGGGCCGTCCTCGAAGGCCGGGTTGTCCTTCTTCAGGTCCACGACGGCCGTGCGCGGGGTGGATTTCTTCGACTCGCCGACGCCGCCTCCGCCCAGGATCATCACCTTCTGCTCCTGCGCCGGGGGCAGCAGCACCGAGGCCGAGGTCTCGGTCTGGTCGAGGTCCGTCAGTCCCGGCACCTTGCGGAAGGTGTTGGACTCCAGGTCCCACAGCCCCGGCTCGCGCCCCTGGTCGGCGGGCCCGTAACCGGCGTTGGAGGCCGAGTAGAACAGCTTGCCGCCCTTGGTGAGGAACAGCGCGGGGTACGTCGGGAAGTACCGCTTGGGCCCGGGTGACCACTTCTTGGTCTCCGGGTCGTAGATCTCGTTGTCCCCCGGGTCGATCATGCCCACGTCGTCGAGGCCGGACACCGCGAGGACCCGGCCGTCGTCGAGGCCGACCAGGGTCGGGTACCAGCGGGCCTTGTCCATCGGGTCGACGGGGACGTACTTCTCGGCCTTCGGGTCGAACTCGTAGGCGGCGCGGATGCCCTGGAAGTCCTGCTTGTCGAGGGTGATCTTCTCCGACAGGCCGTAGGTGTTGTCGGCGTCCTCGCCCTTCAGGCCGACGATCTCGTACTGAGCCTGCTTCTGGGTGACCGACAGCGGGCCCTTGTCCACCGCCTCCACGAAGACCCGGGCCTCGCTGGCGGTGACCTTGGTGCGCCAGGGCTGCATGACGCCGCGGCTGTTGTACGAGACCTGGAAGCTGCGCTTGGCCTTGGGGACGGTCACGTCGAACCTGGTGACGTACTCGACGCCGGCCGGGGAGCGGAAGCGGGTGCCCTTCTTCAGGAACACCGCCTTGTCGGGGCTCTCGTTCTTCACGCGCATGCCGCCGCCGGCCCGGGTCACCTCGCCGTCGAGGAGCTCGTAGCGGGCGGTGCCGCCGGCCACGAGCAGGCGGCCGTCGGGGAGCTGGGCGTGGCCGGCGCAGAAGAAGTCCTCCGGGGTGGGGACCTTCTTGAAGGTGTTCTTCTCCGGGTCCCACAGGACGGTGTCGAACTCGCCCTTGTCGAACTTGCGCTGCTCGTTGCCCGACCCGGCGACGATGAGCACCTTGCCGGTGTGCAGCAGGGCCGCGTGGATGGCGTTGGTGCGGTACTCCTCGGGGATGTCGACCTGGTCCCAGGAGCCGTACTTCGCCTTGTACTCGGGCTGGGCGATCTCGTACTCGTGGTACTGCTCGGAGACGAAGTCCAGGGCGGCCGGGGCGTTGAGGCTCGCCAGGACCGCGATGCCGCCGATGCCCAGGACGGTCTTCTTGGTCTTCTGCGAGAGCTGGTAGGCCATGGCCTAGTTGCCTCCTGTCGGGGTGCCGGAGACGGGGGACGCCGGGGACGCGGTGGCGAGGGCCGGGGTGGCCGGGGCGGGGTCCTTGCTCTCCGGCACGCGCGCGTGCGTGGGGGTGGGCGCGGGCGCCTGTGCGGGCTCCGGGCGGCGCTCCCGGTACTCCTTGAGGAGCGTGGCGGCCCACACCCCGGCCGGGGCCAGGGAGAGGGCCATGGCGAGGACGGCCCAGGTGCGCATCGCGGCGTGCGTGTGGTCCAGGGCGACCGAGGCGGCCAGGGACGTGGCCAGCAGGGCCGCCCAGAAGAGGTGGATGCGGAAGGTGGCCGGCCGGTCGGGGCTGGTGTCGCCGCCCTTGGGCGTGACGACGAAGCGGCTGGGGCGGCGCAGCAGGGCCTCGCCGAGGGACTTGAGGTAGATCGGCGCGGACAGGGCCGACATGGCCATGCCGGCGAGGCCGCCGGAGCCCTCCGGCTCGTGCGGGCTGACGTTGTGGCGGCGGTTCCAGAGGTACAGGCCGACCTGGAGGGCGGCGGCGTCGCTGTAGAGCATCATCCAGACCGACGCGGAGACCTGGGTGCCGGAGGCGCCGAACCAGAGGAAGAGGAAGCAGCTGAGGATGCCGAGCAGCCAGTTGACGGCCGTCATCGGGTAGTACACGAGCATCAGCGTGTAGGACAGCAGCCGGCCCGGCGGCATGCTCAGGGGCGCCTTCCAGTACTGCTTGAGGAGCGTCTCGTAGGTGCCGCGCGACCAGCGCAGCTGCTGGGTGAAGAAGTCCGTCCAGGAGGCGGGGCCCTCGCCGACGGCGAGCACGTCCGGGGTGTAGACGGAGCACCAGTGGCGGCCCGTGGCCGGGTTGCGGTGCCGGTGGATCTCGAAGCCGGTGGCCATGTCCTCGGTGATGGAGTCGTACAGGCCGCCGATCTGCTTGACGGCGGAGATTCGGACGACGTTGTTGGTGCCGACGAACATGGGGGCGCGGTAGCGGTTTCCGGCGCGCTGGATCAGGGCGTGGAAGAGGAACTGCTGGGACTCGGCGGCCTTGGTGACGGGGTTGTGGTAGTTGCCGTACACCTGGGGACCGACGACGAAGGCCACGTCCGGGTCCCGGAAGTAGCCCATCATCCGCTCCAGGAAGCCGGGGAGCGGGACGTGGTCGGTGTCGACGGAGGCGAAGAAGTCGTAGGCGTCGCCGTGCATCGCGATCCAGGCGTTGTAGTTCCCGTGCTTGGTGCGGGCCTTGTGGACGCCCTCGGAGCGGTTCCACTCGGGGACGCCGAGCCGGGTGAAGTGCCGGACGCCGAGCTCCGCGCACAGGGCCTTGGCCCGGTCGTCGTCGCCCTCGTCGAGGAGCCAGACGTCGAGGGGGCCGGTGTGGTGGATGCGGGTGGCGCCCTCCAGCGTCGCGCGGACCATGGAGAGGGGTTCCTTGCCGGGGACGTACGTGGTGAGGAAGGCGACGCGGGTGCCGGGTTCCGGGACGACGGGGACGGGGTCGCGGGCGACCATCGTGGCGTGGGCGACGGAGACGACGTTGACGAGCATGAAGAGTTCGATGAGCCCGATCGCTATGAGCATGGTGACGTCGAGGCCGATGAGCCAGCGTTCGGCGCCCTCGCGCTCCACCCAGTGGGTGGGCCAGACGAGGTAGACCAGCAGGGCGCCGGTGAGCAGCGGGGCGAGGCTCATCAGGAGGACGGCTCGTATTCGGCGGGGCTCGCGGGAGAGGAGCGAGGCGTACTGCACGCGGTACGCCTCACCGGACGGCTCCGTGAGCGGCCCGGCGAGTCGGCTGTGGGAGTCGTAGTCGTAGCCCTCCGGCCGCACAGCGCCCTCCAGATGGTTGGGACCCGATCGGAGCGCGGTACTGCGGCGCTCCGATACCCATACGAAAGTGGACCTTCGGGACGGTGTCGAACTGGGGGCGTCCAGGCGGGTGGGGCCCGGGGACGACGAGAACCCCGGCCCGTGGGGGCCGGGGTTCCGTGATCACTGCGGTCTTCGGTGACTACTCCGCGAGGTGTCGCTCCACTGTCTCCACCTTGGACGTGAGGCCGTCCGTCACGCCGGGGCGGATGTCCGCCTTGAGGACGAGGGACACCCGGGGCGCCCGCCGCTCGACGGCGGCCACCGCACGCCGGACGACGTCCATGACCTCGTCCCACTCCCCCTCGACGGAGGTGAACATCGCGTCGGTGCGGTTCGGCAGGCCCGACTCCCGGACCACCCGCACGGCGTCGGCGACGTACTCCCCCACGTCCTCCCCGACGCCCAGCGGCGTCACGGAGAAGGCGACGATCACGCGCTCACCACGCCTTCCTTGCGGGCGCGGGAGGCGATCACCGCGTCCTCGGCCTCACGCCGCAGCCTGCGCTCGGCGAAGAAGCCGCCGGCGGGCAGCACCGAGAGGACGAAGTACAGCGCGGCCGTCTTCAGCGACCACTTGGTCCGGTTCCACGCGTCGGCCCAGAAGATCACGTACAGGATGAAGAGGACGCCGTGCACCATGCCCATGACCGGCACGGCGTTGAAGTCGGTGGTCCGCTTCAGCACCGAGCAGACCAGCAGGAGGAGGAAGGAGATCGCCTCGGGCGCCGAGACCAGGCGGAGGCGGCGGATGGCGGTGGCGGTCTTGAGGTCCACGGGTCACCTTCGGTGGGAGACGGTCTTGCTGGGGCCAGACGCTTTGTGAACGCACGCACAAGCGTCCCGCCCATTGTGGCAAACCGCCACGGGCACCCCGGCCCGGGGTCGGCCTCCGCTGCCCCTAGGGGTGCGGTCAGGGTCGTTCTCCACCCACGGGCCCTGTCCGAAGCGCCCGGCCTGCGGCTACCTTCGCGTACGTGGCGATGTTCCGACTTCAGAGCAGCAAGGTGCTCGCCGTCGACATGACCGGAGACGCCGTGAAGGCGAAGAACGGCTCGATGGTCGCGTACGACGGCGAGATGGCCTTCAAGAAGCTCAGCGGCGGCGGCGAGGGCATCCGGGGCATGGTGACCCGGCGGCTGACCGGTGAGCAGATGACGTTGATGGAGGTGAAGGGCCGCGGCACCTGCTGGTTCGCGGACCGCGCCTCCGAGATCAACCTGGTCAGCGTTCAGGGCGACAAGCTCTACGTGGAGTCGAGCAACCTGCTCGCGACCGACGGCGGGCTGCGCACGGGGACGGAGTTCACGGGCCTGCGCGGAGCCTCCCAGGGCAACGGGCTCTTCACGACGACCGTCGAGGGCCACGGCCAGGCCGCGATCATGTCCGACGGTCCGGCCGTGGTGCTGCGCGTCAGCCCGCAGTACCCGCTGACGGTGGACCCGGGCGCGTACGTGGCGCACCAGGGGAACCTGCGGCAGTCCTTCCAGTCCGGTGTGACGTTCCGCACGCTGCTCGGAGAGGGCGGCGGCGAGGCCTTCCAGATGCGGTTCGAGGGGGACGGGCTGGTGTACGTGCAGCCGAGCGAGCGGAACACGATCGCGGGAGACGTGTGAGATGGCCTTCCGGGAGATCAACGCGAAGATGGTCGAGGCGACGGTCGCGCCGGGGCAGCGGCTGTTCAGCCAGCGCGGCGCGATGCTCGCCTACCGGGGCGAGGTGTCCTTCACGCCCAACATGGCGGGCGGCCAGGGCGGCATCATGTCGATGATCGGCCGCCGGGTCGCCGACGAGGACACGCCGCTGATGACCGTCGAGGGCAGCGGCACGGTCCTGTTCGGGCACGGCGGGCACCACGTCCAGGTGATCCGGCTCGCCGGCGACACGCTGTACCTGGAGGCCGACCGGCTCCTGGCCTTCGAGGGCACGCTCCAGCAGGGGACGATGTTCCTGGGCTCGCAGGGCGGCGTCATGGGCATGGTCCGGGGGCAGGTCAGCGGCCAGGGGCTGTTCACGACCACGCTCAAGGGGCACGGGGCCGTCGCGGTGATGGCCCACGGCGGGGTGATCGAGATCCCGATCAGCCCCCAGCGGCCGGTCCACGTGGACCCGCAGGCCTACGTCGCCCACCACGGCGACGTCCGCAACAAGCTGTCCACCGCCCTCGGCTGGCGGGACATGGTGGGCCGCGGCTCGGGCGAAGCGTTCCAGCTGGAGCTCAGCGGCAGCGGTGCGGTGTACGTCCAGGCGTCGGAGGAGAAGCTGTGAGCACGTACGGAACCCCGGGCGCCGGCCCCGCGGTCTTCGACCCGTCGACCCTGCCGTCCGACGACAACGTCAATCCCTACACCTTCTGCGTGGAGCTCAAGGGGAGCCAGTGGTTCCTGCAGAAGGGGAAGATGATCGCCTACTACGGCTCGATCGACTTCAACGGCGTGGGACACGGCCGGCTGGACCGTCTTGTCCGTACGTCCTTTCATTCGCCTCTGCACGCGAGCGACTGGGTCGTGGCGGAGGGCTCGGGCAAGATGCTCCTCGCCGACCGGGCCTTCGACGTGAACTCGTACGACCTGGAGGACGGCAATCTGACCATTCGCTCGGGCAACCTGCTTGCTTTTCAGCCAACTCTGGCACTGAAGCAATCAATCGTGCCGGGTTTTCTGACCCTCATCGGAACCGGAAAGTTCGTGGCCGCCTCGAACGGGCCGGTGGTGTTCATGGAACCCCCGCTCCGGGTCGACCCCCAGGCCCTGGTCGGCTGGGCCGACTGCCCCTCCCCCTGCCACCACTACGACCACGGGTACATGACCGGCGTGATGGGCGGTCTACGTGCGCTGACGGGCCTCGGCGGAGCCTCCGGCGAGGAGCACCAGTTCGAGTTCGTCGGGGCAGGCACGGTGCTGCTCCAGTCGTCCGAGACCCTGATGGCCGAGCAGGCCACGGGAGCCGTTCCGCACCAGGCCGGCGTGCCCGGCGGCGGGGCGCACAGCCCCCAGGCCGGACAGTCGGGGGTACCGCGTCTTCCCGGACAGCTGGGGGACCTCCAGCGTCGCTTCGGGCTGTGAGCGGTAGTCTGCGGAGTGTGACATCGAACGCCTGCGCACCAACGTTCGGCAGGCGTGCGGCGTCACGCGAAAACCCTCACTAGTTCGCCTTTCAACCTTTTAGGTAGACTTCATTCATGGAGACCGAGACGGCCACTCGCTGGCTGACCGATGCGGAGCAGTGCGCCTGGCGCACCCACCTGGAGGTCAACAGGCTGTTGACGTACCAGCTCGAGAAGGACCTGCAGCCGTTCGGCCTGACAATGAACGACTACGAGATCCTGGTGAATCTCTCCGAGTCCGAGGACCAGCGGATGCGGATGAGCGACCTCGCCTCCGCCACGCTCCAGTCCAAGAGCCGCCTCTCACACCAGATCACGCGCATGGAGAACGCGAACCTGGTCCGGCGGGAGAACTGCGAGTCCGACCGCCGGGGGCTCTACGCGGTCCTCACCGAGCACGGCATGGCGACGATGCAGAAGGTCGCGCCCCACCACGTGGCGTCCGTGCGGAGGCACTTCATCGACCTGCTGGCCCCCGAGGCCCTGACGGAGCTCGACAAGGCCCTCAAGCCCATCGCGGAGCACCTGCGCGGCCAGCGCGGGCGCCCGTAACCGGGACGGGACGCCCGGCGGCACGCCCCGGGCCGGTCCCGGCTAGGCGAGCGGCAGGCGGAGTTCGAACAGGGCTCCGCCTGCGGGCCCCTGTCCGGCCGTCAGCGTGCCGCCGTGCCGTACGGCCACGTCCCGGGCGATGGCGAGTCCGAGTCCGGCACCGCCGTCGTCGCGGCTGCGGGCGGCGTCCAGCCGGACGAACCGCTCGAAGATCCGCTCCCGGTCGACCTCGGGCACGCCGTCCCCGTCGTCCGCGACCCCGACGACGGCCCGGTCCCCCTCCCGCCGCACGCTCACGGTGACGGCCGTCCGGGCGTGCCGCTGGGCGTTGTCGAGCAGATTGGCCAGCACCCGCCCCAACTGCCCCCGCGATCCGGCCACCTCCACCGGCTCCGCGTCCACCGTCACGCCGGTCCGCCCCTCGGCCTCCTCCCGGGCGAGCCCGGCGAGGTCGACCTTCGCGTCGTTGGGCCGCTCCCCGGCGTCCAGCCGGGCGAGCAGCAGCAGGTCGGCGGCGAGCCGCTGGAGCCGCACGGTGTCCTCCACGGCCCCGTCGAGGTCCAGCAGTTCGGGGTGGGCGGCGGCCACCTCCAGCTGCGTCCGCAGCGAGGCGATGGGGCTGCGCAGTTCGTGGGAGGCGTCGGCGACGAAGCGCCGCTGCCGCTCCACGGACGTCTCCAGGGCGGCGAGCGTCTCGTTGGTGGTGCTGGCGAGCCGGGCGATCTCGTCATGGGTGTCCGGCTCGGGGACACGCCGCGCCAGGTCCTCGGACTGGGTGATGGCGGCCATCTCGCGCCGGATGCCCTCCACCGGCCGCAGGGCCCGCCGGGTGACCAGCCAGGTCACGCCCGCGACGACGCCCAGCAGCAGCGGGAATCCGATCAGCATCACCGTCAGCGCGCTCCGCACGGCCCCGTGCTCGGCGGCCAGCGGGGCACCGGCGAAGACCTTGAGGTGCCCCCGGTCGTGGGTCTCCACCTCCACGGCGGCGAACCGGTAGTCCTCCGTGTCCCCGTCGACCGTCGCCGACCCGTTCCTGAAGACGCTCTCCCCGGAGATCTCCCCGGGTTCGAGGGCCTTGCCGGAGTCGCCTGTGTCGTCGGAGTCGTCATCGTCGTCCCCGCGTGGGGCCGCGGCCGGCGGCTGCGCCTTCACCTTCGCGCTGTCCGTACCGCTGATCCGCTGGAGGTCCTCACTGACCGCGACCAGCCGCTTGTCCTCGTCGAGGACCTGCACCGGCCCGACGTCCCCGTCCAGCCCCGACAGCTTGTCGTACGGCGTGCCGGCGGCGAGCTCGGAGGCGACCGCCCGCGCGGAGCGCTCCGCCTGCGTACCGGCCTCGCCCATCAGGTTCGACCGCAGGGACAGCAGCACGGCGGCCCCGGCCGCGACGAGCGCCACCGCGACCACGAGCGTGGCGGCCAGCGTGGCCCGCGCCCGTACGGACCCGAAGAGCCGCCTCATGGCGAGGTCTCCAGCCGGTACCCGGCCCCGCGCACGGTCCGGATCAGTCCCGGCCGCAGCTTGCGCCGCAGGGTGCTGACGTACACCTCGACGATGTTCGGGTCGCCCTCGTACGCGAAGTCCCAGACGTGCTCCAGGATCTCCGACTTGGACACCACCTCGCCGGCCCGCAGCACGAGCTGCTCCAGCACGGAGAACTCCTTGGCGGTGAGGGTGATCTCGTCCTCCCCGAGGAACACCCGGCGAGCGGCCGTGTCCACCTTCAGATCCCCGTGCACATGCACGGGCGAGGCCCCCGCGCCCACGCCGCGCCGCCGCAGCAGCGCCTTGATCCGGGCGACGAGCACGACGTACGAGAACGGCTTGGTCAGGTAGTCGTCCGCGCCCGTGTCGAGCCCCTCGGCCTCGTCGTACTCGCCGTCCTTGGCGGTCAGCATCAGGATCGGCACCTCGTGCCCGGCGGCGCGCAGGGCGGCGCAGACCCGGTAGCCGTTGAGGCCGGGCAGCATGATGTCGAGGATCACCAGGTCGTACGTCCCCTCCGAGGCCTGGTGCAGCCCCTCCCGACCGTCGTGGACGACGTCCACGGCGTACCCCTCGGCCGTCAGGCCCCTGGCGAGCGACAGGGCCAGCCGCTTCTCGTCCTCCACGATCAACAGGCGCATGAGTAAAGAGTGGCAAAGGGAACCTGAAGATCCCTTCAGGGGGTTTCAGGTTCCTCTCAGCCTCCGTCAGCCAGAGTCGAAGACGTCGAAAACAAAACGACTCGGGAGGAATCCGCATGAAGCGCAACATCGTGATCGCCGCTGTGACCGCCGCCGCTCTGATCGGAGGCGGTACGGCCACGGCCCTGGCGACCACGGGAGACGACACGGGCTCGGCGCGGCAGACGGCCGACACCCGGCTGTCGGGCGACGACGTCCGTGACGACCAGGACGGTGCGGACGACCGCGACGACGACGCTCGGATCTCTTCCTCCAAGGTCACCGCGCCCGAGGCGATCGCCTCCGCGCTGAAGCACACCTCGGGTACGGCCGTCTCCGCCGAGCTGGACGACGAGGACGACAGCGCCAAGGTGGTCTGGAAGGTCGACGTCCTGTCCGGCGACAACACCTGGCACAGCGTGAGCGTCGACCCGTCCAGCGGCAAGGTCATCGGTTCGCACACCGACGACGAGGACGACACGGCGCAGGTGCGGGCGGCCCTGAAGGGTTCCTCGGTGACCGCCGAGGAGGCCGCGAAGGCTGCCGCCGGCAAGGGCGTGGTGACCTCCGTCGACCTGGACGAGGACGGCAAGGACAAGTCCTGGGAGGCCGAGACCCACAAGTCCGGCGGCGCCGAGCAGGACTGGAAGATCGACCTCAAGACGGGCAAGGTCACGGCGGACCGCTCGGACGCGCAGGACGACGACGCCGCCGACAACGACGACCAGGACTGACCGCTCACAGCCCGATCCCAACCGCCCCGGCGTCCATGCTGACGCCGGGGCGTCGCGCAACCCGGCGGAGCGGGGCGCCGCTTCTTTGGGACGGGTGCCGCCCCTAGCGGCACGCATGCCCGCAGCTGAGCGGGACGGGCGGCCCGCAGCCGGGCGGGGCCGCAGGGGGGCGAGGCCCGCGGCGGCGGGTCTGCGGCGGCAGCCACGACGCGCCCGCACCCGCGAGACGGCGCAAGGGGCCGTGTCGGGGGGTGTCCGCCCGCAGCGGTTGGCGCGTCAACGAACAGTCAGTCGGCACGCAAGTCGATCGCGCCGTTCCGAGGACGGACACCCCC
>NZ_JBEYZD010000061.1:0-54727 GCF_040645895.1 Streptomyces olindensis
GGCCGTGCGCGGCCGGCTGGGCTTCGACCCGGACACCTACACGACGAAGTGGCGGTCAGCGGCCCCAGAAGGCGTCCTCGGCGTTCTGGTCGCCGGAGAAGAGCCACATCTCGGTGATCTTGCCGTTCTGGAGGCGCAAGAGATCCACGCCGTCCATGGCCATGGACATGTCGCCGCGGCGGCCCGTGAAGTGGATGGTGGCGGCTACCAGGTCGCCGTTGCCCATCAGGGAGTGGATCTTGTCGATGGCGAAGGTGCCCTGGCTGGCCTCCATCATGCCGCCGAGCATCTGGAAGACGGCGCCCTGGCCCTTGTGCTCGCCGGAGAACTGGTTGGCGCCGGGCTGGTGCCAGACGATCGCCTCGTCGAGGAGCTCGCCGAGGGTGGCCATGTCGCCGGTCTGCACGGCCTGGAAGTAGGTGCGGGCGATGTCGATGTTCGTGCTGGTCATGGTGTGTGTTCTCCAGAATGTTGGGTGGGTACGGCTGTTAGCGGGCGAAGTCCAGGCATCCGGCCAGGCCGGCGTCGGCGAACGCGGTTTCGATCTCTTTTCGGCCTTCGGTGAAGTGGGCCCAGCTGTCGAAGTGGGCGGGGACGACCCGGCGGGCGCCGAGCGTCTTCGCGGCCTCGGCGCCCTGGGCGCTGTCGAGGGTGAGCAGGGCGCCGTCGAAGGCGAAGGGCATGCGGGCGCCGCCGAGGAAGAGGATCGCAGTGTCTACCGGGGCGAACCGTTCGGCGATCTCCTTGACGTGCTCCAAGGCGGCGTTGTCGCCGCTGACGTAGACCGGAGGCAGGTCGTCGCTGGTGAGCATGAAACCGATGACGTCACCGGTGATCGGTTCACAGCCGACGGGGCCGTGCCGGGCGGGCACGCCGGTGACGGTCACGGTGCCGGCATCGGGCCGCCTGAGCTCGGCGGTCTGCCAGACGTCCAGCCCGCGGGCGTCGCCGCCCAGGCGACCGGCGCCGCTGACCGTGGTGAACACGACGGGAACCTCGGACAGATAAGCGCGGCCGGCGTGGTCGAGGTTGTCGTCGTGCTCGTCGTGGGAGAGCAGGACGGCATCGACGCGACCCAGGTCGGCGGCGGAGACGGCGGCAGGGGCCGTCTTGACGAGCCTGTGGTCGCCCGGGAGCGGCATGGGGTACTCGCCGGGCGGGTCGAAGGTGGGGTCGGTGACGAACCTGAGCCCGCCGTACTCGATCACGGTGGTCGGTCCGCCGTGGACACGGACGGGGATCTGTTCGCTGGTGGCGCTGGCGCCGGGCATCGGAAACCTCCAGGCGGAGTACTGGCGGGACGCGGCCCCGCGGAACCGGTCAGGGGGTGGGTGCGGAGAACACGCCGAAGTGGTTGCCCGCCGTGTCCCGCAGCCGGGCGAAGGTGAAGCCCGCGGAGTCGGAGACCGGCGCCATGAGCACCTCAGCGCCCAGTCGTTCGGCGTGGGCGACGGTCGCGGCGACGTCCTGGACGACGACGTAGAAGACCGCGTAGTCGGGGAAGCCGCCTTCCGAGTCCCACACTCCGCCGGCCGGCCGCTGGGCGCCCGGTGTCATCACCGAGTGGTAGGTGACGCCAGGGGTGTTGGTGTTGAGGACGTACTTCCAGTCGAAGAGTTCGCCGTAGAACTCCTTGACCTTCTCGGGCTGGTCGGTGCCGAACTCGAACCAGGCGACCGAGTTGAAGGCGGGAACGGTCATGACACTCACTCCTCACCCCATACCGGGGGGCGCGCAGAAACTCTCTGAGATGGATTGGACTCGATGGGTGACGGCGGCTCTGCGGCTGCGACTCGGCGAGCCGACCCGTGGGAAGCGTGGCCGCGAGCCTCGATCAGCTGTCGCCCAGCCAACCATTTATGTTCCATGGAATCAACTTCCTGGGATTATTGTTCCATGGGTGTAGGCCCGGCGGCGTCCCGCCGGCCGTCCCATGGACAGCTCAGGAGCCCGGCCGCAGCACCCAAGAGGCGGACGGTGAACAGCAGGAAGGAAGTCGGCCATGGAACCGGTCGAGATCGGCGACTACCTGTACGTGAAGAAGAACGCGGTCGAGCTCGCCCGCACAGAGCTGGCGAAGATGCCGCAGGACAAGCGGCAAGGCACGATGCTGCTCAGCTCGGTCACCGACCCCTACCAGGGCCACGAGACGAAGTACCGGCTCACCCGCGGCATCCTGCGCGAACTGCAAGCGGTCGGGTACCCGTCCGCTGGCTGGAGGTCCGCGCCCCGCTCGCCTCCCGCCGACTGCGCACCCTGGCCGAACTCAACGAGGCCGGCATCGCCACCTACGCCTTCGTCGGCCCGCTCCTGCCCCACTTCGCCACCCAGCCCGAACTCCTCGACGACCTCTTCGGACAGCTCGTCGAGGCCGGGGTGGGCGAGGTGTTCATGGAGCACATCAACCTCAAGCGGTACATCCGCGAGCGCATGGACCAGGTCCTTGCCGACGAGCCCGAAGAGGTCCACGAGGCGTACCTCCGGGCGCGGACCAAGGAGCACCGGACAATGACGCCCTGCGGGCAAGGCTCGCATCCTCAGCGTGACCATGACCGTCACCAGGTCGCTGGGCCAGGCGTACGTCAGGCGGTGACGCCGGGCTCGGGATCCGGCACCGCCATGGCCCAGGTCCCCATGGCCTCCAGGACCTCGCGCAAGCCCTCGCCGAGAGGAGTCAGCGCGTACTCGACGCGCGGCGGGATCTCCGCGTACGTCGTGCGGGTGACGATGCCGTGCCGCTCGAACTGACGCAGCCGACTGGTCAGAGTGTGCGGACTGATGCCGGGCAGGGCCTCGCGCAGCTGGTTGAACCGGTGAGGGCCGTGGAGCAGCTCGCGCACGATCAAAGTGGCCCACGGTCCGTTGAGCAGCGTGAGGAACCGGGCGACACCGCACTCAGGCAGACAGGGATCAGTCACAATTTCGACCGTACCCCATTAGTGCAGTTGATGTAACTGGTGCATCGCATGCACTAATGACGCCATGACCTACGTGATTCATGGCGCCACCGGCGCCCAGGGCGCCCCCGTAGTCGCCGCTCTCGCCGCCGCGGGCAAGACCGTGACCGCCCTGACCCGCAACCCCGACGCCGTCGTTCACGGAGCGCAGCGTGTCCTGGCCGCCGGATACTCCTCCGCCGCCGACCTGACCGACGCATACCGAGGCGCCGAGGGAGTCTTCATCCACTTGCCGGTGGCCTCGGAGGAGGACCGCCAGACCTACGCGCACAACATCCTCACCGCCGTTCGCGAGGCCCGGCCGGACCGCGTCGTGTTCTCCACCAGCGGCTTCCCCATCGATCCCGCCATCGGCGGCGCCGCCGCGACCCTGGCCGCCGGCCTGTCCGACGGCGGCGTGTCCCACGCGGTCATCGCGCCCGAGCTCTACCTCGAGAACCTGCTTATGCCGCACGTCATCGGCTCCGTCCGCGAACGCGGCGTACTGCCCTACCCGATCCGGGCCGACTTCCCCGTCTCCTGGGCCTCCCACCTGGACATCGCCGACGCCGTCGTCGCCCTGCTCGACCGCACGGACGTCACCGGCGTGGTCTCTGTCGGCCAGTACCCGGCCATCACCGGACCGGATCTGGCCGAGGCGTTCGGCGCCCGACTCGGACGGGAGGTGGTCTTCGACCCCATCACCGCCGAGGAGTTCCGCACCTCGATGACTCCCCTGATCGGGACGAGTGCCGCCGCTGACATCGCAGGCGCCTACCAGGCGATGAGCGCCATGCCCGGCCGCTCGATCGCGCCGGAGACCTCCGCCCAGAAGCTGCTGGGAGTCACTCCCCGCACCACAAGCCAGTGGCTGGCCGACATCGGCCTCTGACCACGACCGCCTTCAGCTCCCGCCGAGTTCGCCAAGGCTTGGCAGGCCGCCGTGTTCGACGGGCGGCCTGCCAGCCCTTCAACTACTGTCCACCGCCCGGGCCAGGACCGCCTCGACTCCAACACGCTGAACTTGACAGGGAACGCCTTGAAGGCGTGGCTGAAGTGCTTCAACTGCCCGCGCGGCGGGCGGTCACCTCCCGGGTCAGCCCGGGTGCGACGGTGAACAGGTCGCCCACCACGCCGAAGTCGGCCAGGCCGAGGATCGGCGCCTCCGGGTCCTTGTTGACCGCGACGATCGTCTTGGAGGTCTGCATCCCGGCCAGGTGCTGGATCGCCCCGGAGATGCCCAGGGCGATGTACAGCTGCGGGGAGACGGACTTGCCCGTCTGACCCACCTGGTACTGGTGCGGGTAGTAGCCGGCGTCGACCGCGGCGCGTGAGGCACCGACCGCGCCCCCCAAGGCGTCCGCCAGTTCCTCCACCACCTTGAAGCCGTCCGCTCCCCCGACACCGCGCCCGCCGGAGACGACGACGGCCGCCTCGGTGAGGCCGGGACGGTCGCCGCCGAGCGCCGTGCGACGGTCGGTGACGCGGGCGGAACGCGCCGGGTCGACCGGAGGCAGGGCGAGTCCCCGCTGCCGCGCCTCCACGGGGCACTCCTTCGGCTCGAAGGAGCCCGGCCGCAGGGCGATCACCGGCGGGCCGTGGGTCACCAGTGAGCGCACGGTGTACGACCCGCCGAAGACGACCTGGGTGGCCACGCCGGACGGGTCCACGTCCACCACGTCGATCAGCAGTCCGGCGTCCAGCCGTGCGGCGAGACGCCCGGCCACCTCCGTGCCGTCCGTCGTCGCCGAGACCAGCACGGCGGCGGGGGAAACCTCCCGGGCCGCGCGTTCCAGGGCGTCGACGGCCGGCGTGGCGAGGAACTCGTCCGCTTCGGCGGATTCGGCCGCGTGGACGCTCGTGGCGCCATGACGGGCGAGGGACTCCCCGAGGCGCCCCGTGGTGCCGGGGGTTCCGACGACGACGGCGGTCGGGTCTCCCAACCGCCGTGCGGCGGCCAGGAGTTCGTAGGTGGTGCGGTGGACACGTTCCCCGTCGTGGTCGACGAGGACGAGGACTTCGGGCATGGGTGCCTGCTTCTCGGTCGGGCTTGCGCAGCGGTACGGACGAGCTTCCGGGGCGTTCAGAGGAGCTTCCGGGCGATCAGGTAGTCGGCGACCCGCCGGCCGGCCGAGCCGTCGTCCGTGACCCGGACTCCTGCGGTCCGAGCCGGACGCGGGACGGCCTCCACCACCCGGGTGCGGGTGACGAGGAAGCCGGCGGCGTCCGCGTCGGGGAACAGGTCGTCGAGGCCGACCGTCTCCACGGGCTTCTTCCTGGCGGCCATGATCCCCTTGAAGGAGGGGTAGCGCGGTTCGTTGATCTTCTCGGTGACGCTGACCAGCGCGGGCAGCGGCGCGTCGAGCGTCGCCTCGCCGTGCTCGGTCTCGCGTTCCGCGCACACCCGGCCCGCCGTCACGCGCAGTTCCCGCACCTGCGTCAGCTGCGGCAGGCCGAGCAGGTCCGCGACGACGGCGGGGACCGCGCTCGCCTGTCCGTCGGTCGTGGCGTTGCCGGCGAGGACCAGGTCGACGTCCCCGACCGTGCGCACGGCGGCCGCGAGCACCTTCGCGGTGGTCACCACGTCGGCGCCCCGGAGCCTGTCGTCGCGGACGTGGATCCCGCGATCGGCCCCCATCGCCAGCACGGTGCGGATGGCGTCGAGCGCGGAGTCGGGCCCCATGGACACGACGGTGACCTCGGCACCGGCCGTCTCCTTGAGCGTGAGGGCCTCCTCCGCGGCGCGCTCGTTGATCTCGTCCAGGACGAGGTCGGCGCCCTCCCGGTCGAGGGTGTGGTCCGTCCCGGACAGGGTGCGTTCGGCGGCCGTGTCGGGGACCTGCTTGACGAGTACGACGATGTTCACGTGCGTCTTCCTTCGGCGGGGCCGGTCAGCGGAACGCCGGGTGGCCGGTGATCGCCTGGCCGACGACCAGGGTGTGCATCTCGTTGGTGCCCTCGTAGGTGAGGACGGATTCCAGGTTGTTGGCGTGACGCAGTGGCGAGTACTCCAGGGAGACGCCGTTGGCGCCGAGCACGCTGCGGCACTCCCGGGCGATGGCGATCGCCTCCCGGACGTTGTTGAGCTTGCCGACGCTGATCTGCTCGGGCCGGATGCGGTGCTGGTCCTTCAGGCGTCCCAGGTGCAGGGCGAGCAGGGCGGCACCGCCCAGGGACACGGTCATGTCGGCGAGCTTCTTCTGGGTGAGCTGGAAGGCGCTGATCGGCTTGTCGAACTGCACGCGGGAGTCGGCGTACTCGATGGCCGCCTGGAGCGCGTCGCGGGCCGCGCCGACCACGCCGAACAGGATGCCGAAGCGGGCCTCGTTCAGGCAGGACAGCGGTCCGCGCAGGCCTTCGGCGAGCGGGAGCCTGGCCGAGTCCGGCAGGCGCACGTCGTCGAAGTACAGCTCCGAGGTGATCGACGCGCGCAGCGACATCTTCTGCTTGATGTCCTGCGTGGTGAAGCCGGGCGTGCCGCGCGGGACGAGGAAGCCGCGGACGCCGTCCTCGGTCTGCGCCCAGACGGTGGCCACGTCGGCGATGCCGCCGTTGGTGATCCACATCTTGGATCCGTTGAGGATCCAGTCGCCGCCGTCCCGGACGGCCCGGGTGCGCATCCCCGCGGGGTTGCTGCCGAAGTCGGGTTCGGTCAGGCCGAAGCAGCCGATCGCCTCGCCGGCGGCCAGCCGGGGCAGCCACTGAAGCTTCTGCTCCTCCGAGCCCCACTTCCAGATGGAGTACATGGACAGCGAGCCCTGTACGGAGACGAAGCTGCGGAAGCCCGAGTCGGCGGCCTCCAGCTCCAGGCAGGCCAGGCCGTAGGAGACGGCGTTGGTGCCGGCGCACCCGTAGCCCTCCAGGTGCATGCCGAGCACGCCCAGCTTGCCCAGTTCCGGGGCGAGTTCGCGGGCGAAGTGGGCGTTCTCGAACCACTCGCCGATGTGCGGGCGGACCCGGTCGGCGAGGAACCTGGCGACGGTGGCCTGGATCTCGCGTTCCTCGTCCGAGAGGACGGAGGCGATGTCGAGCAGGTCGAGAGGGTCCTTCAGCGGCTTGCCGCTCATGGCGAGCTCCTTGGTGGCTGGGGTGTCGAGTGGTGGTGGGTCCGGGGGTGTCGGGTGGTGGTGCGGGGGCGGCACGTGGCGCGCCCGGGCGGGCGGCCGCCGCGGGTCACACCGAGGCGTGGCCGTCGTGACCGTCGAGGCCGTCGAAGCCGCCGTGGCCGTCGCGGCTGTCGAAGCCGTCGAAGCCGTCGAGGATCTCCTCGGTGTGCTGTCCCAGCAGCGGCGGGGGCAGCAGGTAGCGCGCGGGGGTCGCGCTCAGTGCGACGGGATGCGCGACCTGGCGGGCGGGCCTGCCGGCCGCCGCGCCGGTGGCCGGGGCGGGGACGTCGACGATGCCGGGCAGGCCGAGCCGCTCGGCGAAGGCGAACGCCTCGTCGAGGCCGTTGACCGGGCCGGCCGGTACGCCGGCGGCCAGCAGGACGGTCGACCAGTGGTCGGCGCCGCCGGTGCTCAGCAGCCGGATCAGGGTCTCCCGCAGCTCGGTGCGGTGGGCGACCCGGTCCGTGTTGGTGCGGAACCGGTCGTCGTCGGCGAGGCCGGGCTCCCCGAGGGTCTCGGCGAGCGCCGCGAACTGCTTGTCGTTGCCCACCGCGAGGGCGATGGGCCGGTCGGCGGTCGGGAACGTCTCGTAGGGGGCGATGCTCGGGTGCGCGTTGCCGAGCCGTCCGGGGACGACACCGGCGACGGCGTACGCCGAGGCCTGGTTGACCATGGCGGACAGCAGCGAGCCGAGGAGGTTGACCTCGACGAGCTGCCCCTGCCCGGTGGCGTCCCGGTGCCTCAGGGCCGCGAGGATGCCGAGCGAGGCGTGCAGTCCGGTGATCACGTCGACCAGGGCCACTCCGGCCTTCACCGGTTCCCCGTCGGCGGTTCCGGTCACGCTCATCAGGCCGCCGACGGCCTGCACGAGCAGGTCGTAGCCGGGGATCGTGGCGCCCGCGCCGCTGCCGAAGCCGCTGATGGAGCAGTAGACCAGGCGCGGGTGCCGCGCGAGGAGGTCCTGGTGGCCGAGGCCCAGGCGTGCCATCGTGCCGGGGCGGAAGTTCTCCACCAGCACGTCGCAGTCGGCGACCAGGGCGTGTGCCCGCGCACGGCCGGCCCGCGTGGCCAGGTCCAGGACGACCGATTTCTTGTTCCGGTTGACGCCGAGGAAGTAGGTGGAGGTGCCGTCGTGGCCGGTGGGCGGGTGCCAGGCCCGGGTGTCGTCCCCGCTGCCGGGCCGTTCGACCTTGATGACGTCGGCGCCGAGGTCGGCGAGGAGCATGGTGGCGTAGGGCCCCGCGAGGACCCGGGAGAAGTCGGCGATGCGCACTCCCTCCAGGGCGCCCCGCCCGGTTCCGCCGATCGCGTCGGCCCGTCCGTCCGGCGTCTGGTGCTGGGTGCTCACGCACCCTCCTCTCTGATCGTCCCGTCCGGCCGTGGCCCCGCCGGAGCCGGATCCCGTCACGTCCAGCGCTCCAGGAGCGCTCCCGGGTGGGCGAGTTCCACGACGGGTAGCCCCTGGTCGCGGGGGTCGACCGACCGTACGAGGGTCACCCGCGCGCCCACCGCGACGACGACCGGTGATGTCCCGGCGACCTGGCAGAGCAGGTTGAAGCCCTCGTCCATCGCGACGAACCACGTGTTGTGCTGGGCGTGGCCGTTGCGGCGCACGACGACTCCGGTGCCGGCGCTGCGTTCCCGGTGGAAGGCCATGGCGCCGCAGACACGGCAGAACGAGCGGCGGTAGGCCGGGGTGCCGCACCACAGGCAGCGCTGGAAGAAGAGTGCGCGGCGGGTGTCTGTCTGGAGCATCACGGCCTCCTGCTCGCGGTTCGGTGACCGGACGGCTCGGGATCCGATGTCCCCCTCACCCTGGCCCCGCCACGGAAAGCCCGTCAACGAGGAGTTGACGCATCTTTGTGCGCGGAAAACGATCCGTACGCCGAGGTCGGAGCGGGTTTCACGGCACTACCCTCGACGCCGGCGCACCGGGGCTCGTCCTCGGGGCCCGCCGACCCTCGGCCGTCGGAGGGAGCGGGTTCAGCCCTGGGGTCGATCCTCAGGGGCCGACGTGACTGGGATCTTCGTGCGGAAAGGGCCGAGCACCAGTCCGTCGAAACCGGGGACCGCCCGTGCAGCCGCACCCGCACACACCCGTCACCACCCGCCCCGGACGCTTCCGCGCCGCGTGGCGGTCCGCCCACGAGCCCGTCGCCGGAGTGTCGCGGCGGATACGGCTCGTCGCCTACGCCGTTCCGTTGACGGTCCTTCCGTCCGGCGTCTGGCGGCTCCCGGCCGCGTTCGGCGACGGCATCGGGCCCGGCGAACGGGCGTACCTCGTCTTCCTGTCGGTCGTCTCGGAAGTCTTCGCTTTCACCGCGATCGGCCTCATCGCCCGCTGGGGTGAGGTGTTCCCGGCCTGGATCCCGTTCCTGCGGGGCCGCGAGGTGCCGAGGACGGCGGTGCTCCTCCCTGCCGCCTGCGGGGCCACGGTCCTCACCCTCCTGTTCACGTGCCTGTTCACCGTCTCCGAGGTGAGGGGCACCACAGTCCGGGGCGACGACCTGCCGTCCGACGCCCCGGGCCGGGTCTCCGGCTGGGAAGCCGCCTGGTTCTACGTCTGTTACGCGCCACTGCTCCTGTGGGGACCGCTGCCGGCGGTGCTGACCGTCGCGTACGGAAAGCGGCGTTCGACGCGGCGCCGTAAGGTCACGGTCCGGCGGTCGGGCGAGGGACGGCCGGGTGAATGCGGCTCCGGATGCGCCGAGCCGGTCAGGCCGTCCGGGTGGGGCCGGGCGGCAGGTGGACCGTCATGATCAGGTGGCACGTCCCGGTGCCGGAGCCGCGGTAGGTGTGCGGGGTGTCCCCGTCGAACGTGGCGGTCTGGCCGGCTTCCACGGTGTGTTCGGTGCCGTCGACGACCAGGATTATCCGGCCGGAGGTGACACTGACGGTCTCCACCACTCCGGCCTGGTGGGGATGGCTCGGGTATTCCTCGTCCGGCTCCAGGCGCCAGCGCCAGACCTCGACCGGGGCCGGGCCCGACGTCGTCAGCATGAGCCGGGCCTCGCCGCCGTGTTCTCCGGTCCACAGCGGTGCGACGGCGTCGGCGGCGACGACGCGGACGCGACCTTCGGACGGTCCCTGCATCAGGGCGGACACCGAGATGCCGAGGGTGTCGGCCAGCCGGACCAGTGTGGCCAGGTTGGGGTTGCCCTGGGCTTTCTCCAGTGCCACCAGGGCCCCCTTGCTGACCTGGGCGCGACGGCCGAGCTCCTCCAGGGACAGGCCCGCGCGGGTGCGGGCGGCCCGGACGTTGTGCGCGACCGTCCGCAGGGCTGCGCCTGTCTCGGCCATCTGATCTCTCTCCTCACCGATGGGTCATCCCAATGCACCGCGCGGTCGTTCGGTTGACAAGGATTGGTCGTTACGTTGTACGGTGCGGTCGTTCCAATGGTACTAGAGGATGTGCTGTGATCGGGGTGGGCCTGGCACAGGGCGAGCACCTGTCCGTCGCCGGCGCGGGCTGGGCCCGGAGCGGCCCGCGTGCGCGATGTCGGCGACCGCGGGCGTGCTGGACTCACCGTCGTCGCCGTCACGTCGCCCTCTACCCGGCCGGCACGGTCCCGCCGGCCCGTGGTGTCCTCGCCGAACGCGTCCACCGCGGCCGGCTGATCGGCCTGGGCACCGCCACCGTCGCGGTCGGCCTCCTCGCCCTGACCTGAGCAGGCCCGCACGACCAAGGAGAAAAGCAATGCTGGTCCACCCCTGGGACGCCGGTCGGGACGAAGCCGAGTGGCAGGCCTGGATCACCGACGGCCACGACTTCGGACAGCTCAATGGCCTGCCCGGCCACCCGCCCAAGGCCGAGTTGCTCCGCCACCAGCTCGCCCACTTCCAGCCCGACGGCGACCACGGCCCCGTGGCCGTCGACCGGCCGCCCTACGGCCGGATGCTGTCCGGCATCCGCGGGCTGCGCCTGGAAGTCACCGACGTGCGGGCCAAGTTCAAGTACGACGACCACAAGCCCGTCGAACACCGCAGCACGGTCGCCGAGCGCCTCACCGAGCGGGGCCAGGGCTTGGACGTGCCCACCGCACGCCGGCAGTTGCGCCGCCTCGACCGCATCGGTCCCTGGAAGTCCTGACCCACCCCGACACGAAATGGAAACGCCGCCCATGCCCGCCTTCCGCATCGCCCCCGCCGTCGCGGACGCCTTCCCCGACACCCTCATCGCCGTGGTCACCGCCACCGGCCTGCGCGGCCGTGAGTCCTGGCCGCACACCGCCGCGGCCGTGGAGGAACTGGAGCAGCAGCTCGCCGACGGCACCTGGCAGCCCGCCGACGAGAGCGACCCCCGCATCGAGGCCTGGCACACCGCCTACCGCTCCTTCGGCACCAACCCGCGCCGCATCCGCCCCAGCGTCGACGCGCTCGGCCGCCGCCTCGCCAAGAAGGGGACGCTGCCGCGTATCAACCCGGCCGTCGACTCCTACAACACCGTCTCCGTACGCCACGGCCTGCCCGCCGGCGCCTTCGACTTGGACCACGTCACCGGCGACGTCGACATCCGCCACGCCGACGGCACCGAGACCTTCACCCCGCTCGGCGAACCCGGCACCGTCGAACACCCCAAGCCCGGCGAGATCATCTACGCGGACACCAGCGGCGTCCTGACGCGTCACTGGAACCACCGCGACGCCCACCGCACCCGCGTCACCGAGGACTCCACCCACGTCGCCTTCGTCCTCGAAACGCTGCACGCCACCCGCGACGGCGCCCTCCTCAAGAGCGCGGCGGAGGAACTGCGTGGCCTGCTCACCCCACACGCTGACCGGACCACCACGCACTACCTCGACCCGGCACAACCCGACACCGAGCGGTAACCCCGCACAGCCCGGCCCCGATAACCACCATGGCACCGGCGGGACCTGATCCGATTTCAGCAATGGGCCGGTAAGGCCCAGCAAACAGGCTGTCCTCTTCACCCAGAAAATCGCAAAGCACATCGATTTCCGCCGGGACGCGGTAGTAGCTTCCGGACGGCTCGCGATCTTCACACGGAATTCTTGGAATCCCGCTGCCATGGGGGCACACCGCGAGTCCGGCGACCGGGGCTGCCCAGTCGCCTGATCAGGTCCGGCGCAGCCGCGGCACGCCGGCAATCGGGGAGGGGACACAGTGAAGTTCATCAAGCTGCGCGCGAGAACCGCGGCCGGGGCGTTCGCCGTCACGGCTGCGGCCGTACTCGCCACGGCGGCACCCGCCCGGGCGGCCACCTACAACGTCACCGACAACTGTGACGTGCCCTGGATCAACTGCACCGAGGGCGACCTGTGGCTGCTCTACAACTCCACGGCCTACGCCGTCCAGGACGGCCAGTACGTCACGAGCTGGGCGGAGTTCTACGGCAACGTCTCCGACTACTGGGGGACCAGCCAGTACCAGGGTTCGACCCTGACGACCTACCGCTACGTCTTCAACGGCAACGGCAACGGGGCCTGGCAGTACGTCAAGAACAACGCCGCCTCGGTGCAGAACTGCTCCGAAGTCGACAACTACCGCGTCTATTACAACTCCGGATACGAGGGCCACTCCCAGTACTTCGCGCACCGGGAACCGTACGGCGACTGCGTTCTCACCAATCTCGACTCGACGCTGAAGAACGAGAACGCCTCCGAGCACTTCGCCTGACCCTCACCCAAGGAGCCCTCGATGAGCACGCGCCGTACCGCGGCCCGGCTGGCGGCCGCCGCCGCCACCGCCGCCCTGATCACCTCCTGCTCCGCCGGCCACGACACCGCGGAGAAGACCCCCGGGCGTCCCAGGACCGCACCGGTCGCCGACGCCGGTTCGAACATCGACAAGAGCGCCTGGCCCAAGGCCGTCCCCGACACCGGCCTGGCCAAGGGACTCTCCCTGCCCCTCCAGGCCTACATGCAGACCTACGAGGACACCGTCACCCTCGACAACGCCGAGCGCCACCTGGAAACCTCCTGCATGGCCGGCTACGGCTTCCACGTCACGTTCCCCCCGGCGGGCCAGACCCCGCCGCCCAGCGCCGACGACGCCAACATGCCCCGCCGCTACGGCATCACCGACCGTGCCCTCGCGGAGAAGTACGGCTACGGGCTGCCCGAGGAGAGCCAGAAGCAGCAGGGCACCAGGATGCCCGGCCTCACCCAGGACCAGGTCGAGGTCCTCACCGGCCGCACCGGCATCCGAGGGAACCTCGCCGACCCGGCACCGAAGGCGGCGCCCGGCACCTACCGGGGCAAGCAGATCCACAAGGACGGATGCGCGGGCTGGGCCGACGACCGGCTCGGCACCCGCGACCTCGACTTCTCGCTCGTCTCCGAGCTCGACGGCCGAAGCCTCACCCGGTCGCGGGCCACGCCCGCCGTCCAGAACGCCATCACCGCCTGGTCGACGTGCATGAGCACCAAGGGATACACCGTCGCCACGCCGTACGACGCCGACAAGGTCGTCCCTCACGTTGACATGAACCCGTCCCAAGAGGAGATCAACGTCGCCCTCGCGGACATCGACTGCAAGAAGACGACCGACCTCGTCCGGATCTGGTTCGACGCGGAATCGACGATCCAGAGACAGCAGATCGAGGACCACAGAAGCGAACTCGACGCCCTGCGCGCCCGCAACACCGACGCGCTCGCGGCGGCGAAGACGGCGCTGAACGGCTGACCGGTGCCCGCCGCGCGCCGCGTTCTGGCCGGAGCCGCCGTGGCCGCCGCACTCGCCGGTGCGGTCGTCTACGGCGGCCTCCGCTTCGCCGACAGCATGAACCAGGACCTCATGGCCGGCCCGCCCCGGCAGACCCCCACTCCCGACCGGCTCCCGGCCCCCTACGGAACCCTCGAACCGTCCCAGTACGGCTACGGCACCCCCATCGCCCGCGCCGCCCACGGAGACGTGATCGCCTACGCCCCGCGCCACGAGGCACAGCGGATGCTCACGATCCCGCTCACCCTCACCAACCACGCGGCCGAACCAGCCTCCTACCGCGTGATCGTTACCGTCACGGTCACCGCGGGAGACGCGGCCGGAGTCACCGACAGCGCGGTCGTCTCCAGCGACGGGCCGCTTCCCCCCACGACCACGATGAGCGCCGAGGCCGACTTCCAGAGTCTCGGCGCCGTCCCTTCCCGCGGGCTCGACGTCCGTATCACCCAGGTAGAGAAGGAATGAGGAAGCCAGGTGACCACCGGCTGCAGAAGAACCGCGGTGACGGTCCTCTCCGTCATCGCAGCCCTGACCGGGCTCATACAGGCCCAGCCCGCCATGGCCCGGCCCGCCGCCCCCGCACAGACTTCCACCCCTTCCCCCGATGCCCCCGGGGGAGGCGTGAAGAACCCTGACAGGATCCTCGGCCGCGGGTGGAAGACAGCGACCGACCGGGCCGTGACCGCCGCCGCCGACAGCGACGGCCTCCACCTCCTCGTCGCCGACAGCGGGAACGCCTACGCCTGGCGGACGGCCGCCGTCCTGAGCGAACCCCGGCTCCCGGCCGACACCTGGATCGGCAACCAGTGCGTCATGGACGACCACCACGCGGCCGTCGCCTACGCACCCCGCACCTTCACCAACCACCAGGACACGATGCTCGGCGGGGCGTTCACCGCGATCGTCGACCTCGACAACGGCAGCGTCACCAAACTGCCGTTCAACGCCTCCCTGGCCTACTTCGACCCCTCCTGCGACCCGGCCACGCGCACCGCCGTCTTCACCGCCTACCGTGGCGGCAAGACCCGCCTGGTCACCGTGAACACCCACGGCGAGACCCTCGCCGATACCACCGCGCAGGGCCAGATCACGTCGCCCGTCCCCACCAGGGACGGTGTGATCGCGGCCGCCGGCAACCGGCTCGTCCACGTCGACCGGCACGGGAAGACCGAGAAGCTCGCGGCCACCCGGCACGCTCCGTACGCCATCCACGTCCGGGCCGACGGCACGGTCAGCTACCTCGACCGCACCGATGACACCACGGCGAACGTCAAGACGTACGCCCATGGCAAGACGGCCACCGTCGCCGGCGGCAGGCTCACCGCGATGAACCTCCGTCAGGGCGCCGACGGCACCGTCTTCCTCACCGGCCACGCCACGCCCGACAAGAATTTCAAGGCCAGTGGCATCAAAGCCCTCAGCGTCTCACCCGACGCGGATGTCTCCAGCCACGGGCGCCTCGCCGTCGACCCGGTCGTGTCCCCGGCCGTCCAGGCCGGCCTGGACCACATCGCCGACGCGGGCAGGAACTTCACCACGCCGAAAACCAAGGAACCGGCGGCCAAGCGGGAACACGGCACCACCAGCCACGTCCTGACCGTCACCGGCACGGCGGCGGCCACCGGCAAGCGCACCGAGCAGACCGCTCCGGCGCCCGCCACGACAGCGGGCGGCACGACCTCGCCGTCACTGACCGGCTCCTCCGAGCCGCAGCTGACGACGATGAGCATGATGACCACCGCCGACAGCACCAGCATCGAGCACAACCCCGTCGACACCGACCGCTGGTGCTCGGTACCCCGCAACGACGTCGACACCCAGGCACTGCAGCCGACCCCCAACCAGGTCGAGTGGGCCGTGGACATGGCCGTCCGGGGCGACCTGCGCTCCGGCTACCTCACCCAGGGCGGCTGGCGCTCCCAGACCGGGATCGGCACCATCGACCCGCAGGGCATGTTCCCCGTCCCGACGCTCAACACCGGCGGACGCATCCCCGCCCAGGTCGAACTGGGCATCCTCGCCCAGGAGTCCAACCTGTGGCAGGCCGAGTCCGGCGCCATCCCGGGCCAGATGGGCAGCCCGCTCGCCGCCGTGGACGGCTTCTACGGCCACCAGAGCGGCGGATCCCTCGCCGCCTACTGGACGATCAACTGGAACGAGTCCGACTGCGGCTACGGCGTCGGCCAGGTCACCGACGGCATGCGCATGGCCGGGCACGAGAAGACCGGCGAGACCGCTCTCGCCCCCGAGCAGCAGCGGGCCGTCGCCATCGACTACGCCAGCAACATCGCCGCCTCGCTGCACATCCTCGCCGACAAGTGGAACGAGGTCCACGAGAGCGGCCAGACGGTCACCGTCAACAACGACGACCCCGCCAAGCCCGAGAACTGGTTCACCGCCGTGTGGAACTACAACCTCGGCTTCAACAAGGCGGCCGACGCGGGAACCAACGGCAACTGGGGCCTGGGCTGGTACAACAACCCGGCCAACCCCGTCTACCCGCCCGGCCGGCTCGCCTTCATGGACACCGACCTCGACAGCGACGCCAACCAGGACGCGGCCCACCCGCAGTACTGGCCGTACGAGGAGAAGGTGATGGGCTGGGCCGCCTGGTCCATCGACACCGGCCACTCCTACGCCACCTCCGGCCGGCAGGACTGGCCCGGCGAGTCCGGTTTCTCCTCCGCGGGCTTCTACCCCGCCTGGTGGAACACCACCGCCGAGCGCTCCGCGATCAAGCCGCCGCTGGACACGTTCTGCAACACCCACAACAGCTGCGACGTGGCCAACCCGCCGGACTGTCCGGACGCCACCTGCTACACCCAGTACTGGTGGCACGAGTCGAACGCCACCTGGAAGGCCGACTGCGCCTCCACCTGCGGCAACGAACACATCAAGTACGCCACCCTGATCAGCGAGCCCGGACGCGGCTACCGCCTCCAGTACGGCACGCCCGTGTGCAGCGGGGCGCCCGCCAACTCCGTGGTCGTCGACGACGTCCCGTCGGGCACGAACACCTGGAGCAGTTGCGGAACGACCACGACCGGCGGCTCGTTCCAGTTCACCTTCTACCCCGACCCGAACGCCACCGGCCCGGGGCTCGGGCAGTACGACGCCAAGGCCGACCTGCACCAGATCGGCGGCGGCTACCAGGGCCACTTCTGGTACGCGCACACCCGTGACGCCGCCCATCTGGGCGGTCCCGGCGGGCGTATGACGGTCCTGGGCACGTGGAGGATGAACGGACCCGTGGCCGAGAAGCAGGCCATGATCTACGTCCACGTCCCCGACACCGGCGCCCAGACCCACGAGGCCGTCTACAAGATCAACACAGCCTGGGGTGAGGCCAAGGTCCGCCTCGACCAGAACGCCAACGAGGCCGACAAATGGGTGTCCCTGGGCGCGTACCGGTTCAACGACAACACCCCGCAGGTCACCCTGACGAACTCCACCGGCACCGGATCCGGTGACGAGGACGTCGCCTGGGACGCCGTCGCCTTCGTGCCCGGCGACTACGGCATCAGCGAGGACCGTCCCGTCGACCTGACCTTGCCCGCCCCGGTCGAGACCGCCCCCAACCCCGACCTGCTCGACCAGCCGGTCAGCGACGAGGCCACCGCCCCGCTCAAGGGGGAGGCCTCCAACCCCGCCGCGGACGGCAGCGTGGTGCCCCACGTCAGCAGCCACGGCGTGGCCACCTGGTGCGACGACGGCAGAATCGTCGCCCGCGCCACCCGCACCATCGAGTGCGAGAACCGCGTCGTGCCCTACTACCTGCGCGTGGACGGAGCGGTGAAGGCCACCGCCTACTTCCAGTTCCAGCGCACCATCGAACTGACCGGTACCAACTCCTTCACCGAGCACCTCAGCGTGGCCGGGCAGAGCATCCCGCCGGACTTCGCCATGATCCAGCTCGCCGTCAACCAGCACCTGTGCGAGTCCCCGTGCAACCCCGTCGAGGCAGGCATGAGCGCATGGCAGGGAAGCACCACCTGGACGGCCGGTGACACCCACGAGGCGTCGATCACCTCGTCCTACACCTGGCCCACCGCCACCAGCGGCAAGACCTACTTCTTCCATCCGGACGTCAAGATCGACGGCGATGTGTACCCGTCGGACGACACCGTCCCGTACCAGACCACCGGCTACCAGTGGAGCGCGAGCACGACGAGGGCGACCGACCTCGACACCGTCCGCTGCGACACCGTCGTCGACACCGCCGGAGGCTGCGTCTTCTCGAACTACGCCCCCACCTACACCTTCAACGCGGCCAAGAACCCGCAGGCCGCCGCGCACGCCTGGCTGATCCAGACCTTCTCGCCCAGGCACCCCGGCTCCGAGGCGACCGGACAGCCGCTGTACTACCTGGGCGACAGCAGCCAGGTCAGCAGGAACCGGGGCCGTATGTGCCCGACGGGGTGGGCCTCCGACAACGGCGACCCGAGCGCCCTGGACGGGCCGTCCGACGTGGCGCTCAACTGCGACGAGTTCGCCTTCGGCGCCAGCTACAACAGCGGCGGCATGAGTGCCGCCGAGGGCGGGATCAACCCGGCCGTCCCCGACGACAGCACCACCGGCACACCGAGCGGGTCGGCCTGTGTCGAGACCTACGCCACCTCGGTCAACGGCACCATGCACCTGTACAACCTCAACGGGAGCGTCCCCACCTGGACCGAGGTCTGCGGGCGGTCGGCCATCTCCGACCGGGACAACCAGGACTCCATGTCACCCTTCGGAGGGGCCTACGGGTTCAGCAAGAAGATGCGTCTCATGGACAAGGACGCCTACTGGCTCGACACCGCCACGAGTGGGAACTGCGGTTCCCGCAACGTCAACTCGACGTCCGTCAAGTGCACCCTGACCACCACCGGCTGAACCGCGTGGGGCCGTCCCTCCCGGGGCGGCCCCGCGCCGGGGTCAGTCCTCACGCCACCTGAGAGAGCCGTTCTCCACCAACGGGCGCTGAACGTCCCACGTGCCGCGGTCCATTCCGTCGGCGAACGACGTCAGCAGTTCCCCGAGGGAGACCGCCGGGTCGGTCTCGTTCGGGCTCACTTCCGCGTACGTGAGGATCCGGGATTCCGAAGCCCCGGATGCGTCGAGGGCATAACCGTGGTAGGCACCTTCGAAATCCCAGATGACCGGGATCAAGGAGGGCTTCCAGTAACCCTCCGCTTCCTGCGCCGAGGCCAGCAGCTGGGCGCGCCGCGCGATGATCTCCTCGCACCCCAGGAACACCTTCCCGAACGGGAAGATCACCGAATCCAGGTGCCGGGCGGGCACCACACGCCCGTTGGGAAGGGTCCTCGTGGTGTCCTTCGCGGTGCTTCCGTTGTTCATCCGCAGCAACGCCTCGAGCACGTCGGGCACCTCGAACCCGAGGGCCTCGCGCAGACCCGCGATGTCCTCACGGGTCGCCGGGCCGCGCAGCGCCTGCGCGGTCGACGGCGCGTTCGCCGTGAGCCAGTGCACGATCCGCCCCCACGCCGACCGCACTTCTTCCGTCTCGGACACTCCGGCCACACCACCTCAGTGTTCACGCAGGGCTCGGGCCGACTATAGCCGCGGACCCTGTGCCCGCAGCCACAGCACCAGGTGCCAGTCCTGGTCGTTGGCGAGCGGGTCGGCCGTGTGCGCGGGGCGGCCGTCGACGGTCGAGGGCAGGACGAAGGCGCAGGTGGCGGAGCCGTCCTCGTGGTAGTTGGCCATGTTGGCTCGCAGGATCGCCTCGGCCAGCCGGTCGGTGCCGGCCGTGCGCAGGGTGGCCGGCAGACGCAGGAGGGTGGTGGCGGTCAGGGTGCTCCAGTAGTGGGGGAAGACGTCTCCCCACAGGCGGTGGGCGCCGAACCAGTAGCCGTCCCAGTGGCGGATCGCTATGCCGTGCAGGCGGACGTGCGGCTGGGGTCCGCCGAAGGCCAGCAGCCAGGGCAGCCGTTCGGCGACCGCGTCGTGGAAGGCGGGATCCCCGGTCAGGGTGTGGGCGTCGACGAGAAGATCCAGCAGGGGAGCGACGATGGACTGCTCGTAGGCCACCTCGTGGGCGGGCAGCCGCCTGCCCATGCGCACGAACTGCCGTGCACTGTCGACCAGTTGGCCTCGCATCCTCTCGGCGCGGTCCTCCTGCCCGGCGGTGTCCAGGCTGTCGCAGACGGCGAGCGTCGTCGGGGACAGGCCGATGGACAGGTGCGTGGCACCGCCGAGTTCGAAGCTCCGCTCGATGATGCGGGCGGCGAAGTCGAGATCCTCCGGCCGGCCGTGGGCCCGGTGCCGGTCGTGGAAGAAGTGGGCCAGCCACGGGGTGTCGTACAGCCGGGGTCCGGTGTGCCAGTTCTGGGAGCCGCGGCGCGGGGCGGCGGTCTCGTCCAGCAGATGCCGGCGGGCGAAGCGGGACCAGCCGTCCAGCAGGGGGTCGATCTCCTCCGGGTCCGCCAGGCCGTGTGCGGCGGCGGCCTGGAGCAGCAGCGGCATGGCGATCCGCTCGGAGCCGTCCGTCCAGTCCGACCAGCCGTTGGTCGCCTGGGTGAGTCCGGTCCTGGTGTCCACCGGCACGAAGGCGTGGGCGAGCAGGCCGGGCCGCTCCCGGGCCCGCTGGTACCTGGTGATGTAGGCCACCCGGCGCCGTACGACCTCGTCCAGCGGGAGGTGGAACAGGACCTCGGTACGGGCACCGTCACCGACGTCGAGCGTGTACGTGCCGTGCCGGGACGCCCTGACCCGGTGGCGGCCGTCCGCGTCGTGCTCCACCGTCACCCCGGGGTCCGGGCTGCTCACCGCCGACGCCTCGACGGTGATCGGCTGTCCGGTCTCGGCGGCGTAGGCGGAGAGGACGGCCGGCGGTCTGGTCGCGGCGGTGAAGTCCGCGACCGAGGGGTACCAGCCCAGCTCCCATGCCATGGTCACCGACTCACCCGGAGCCAGGCGCAGCACCGGCTGGCCGCCGAACGCCTGCGGATTGCGGGCCTGGTCGGTGACCAGAAGCACCAGGTGACCACGGGCGTCGGACTGCGAGTACTGGTTGCGCGACTCCACGGAGTACGCCCGCAGCGCCCCCTCCCGCACGATCAGCCCCAGGCACCGCCCCTCCCCCGACATCGGCTGCGCCAGCACCCAGGCCCACGTCCCGCCGGTGAACACGTGCGCGTGCACCGCCCGGCCGAGGGAGCGCTCCGCGCCGTCGTACAGGTCGGCGAAGGGGGTCTGGATGCCCAGGCCGCTGATCGTGAGCGGCTCCTGACCGGTGTTGACGACCGAGTACCGCTCGTGCAGCAGGTCCCCGCGCACAGCGCGCCGCACCTCCACATCGACTCCCGGCAGAGGCCTGTGCACGGCCTCGACCACCCCGTCCGCCGCCCGCAGCTCGACGGGTGTGTGCCAGCGGGCGCCGCCCCGGTCCGTCACCAGATGTCCCGAACCCCACTGGTGCTCGACCGAGTGCCAGACGGTGGCGCCGGGTTCCAGCAGGAACCGGCGGTCCCGGTCCTGCTCGTCGACGAACTGCAGGGGGGCACCGGTGAGAGCATCGAGGACAAGGTGTCCGGAGCCGAAGGCGAGGGTCTCCGGCACGGCAACGCCCGCCCCCGGCAGGGCAGTTGCCCCTTCCTCCTGTGTCAACACCCGGTCCTCCCCCTGACGGCACGATCACGGACGCCGTCATTGAATCGGTTCAGCGAGCGGGCTGCCAAGCCCTGTCCACCCCACGGGATGCGCGGGGCTCAGACGCCGAAGAAGGCGTCCCGGCGGCGGCCGCGGCAAGGCCTCCGCCGCCCAGAACCTCCTTCCCCGATGCCTGCTGCAAAGAGGCCTGCGAAGATGAAGGTCAGAGGCCCAGACACCAGTCTCACCAGGAGGTTCCCGTGAAGATGCTGATCAACGTCCCGGAGACCGTGGTCGCGGACGCGCTGCGCGGTCTGGCGGCTGCCCACCCGGAGCTGACCGTGGACGTGGAGAACCGGGTGATCGTACGGCGGGACGCTCCCGTGGCCGGAAAGGTCGGGCTGGTGTCGGGCGGAGGCTCGGGGCACGAGCCGCTGCACGGCGGTTTCGTGGGCCCCGGCATGCTGTCGGCGGCCTGTCCCGGCGAGGTGTTCACCTCCCCGGTGCCCGACCAGATGCTGCGCGCGGCCGCCGCCGTGGACAGCGGGGCCGGTGTGCTGTTCATCGTGAAGAACTACACCGGTGACGTGCTCAACTTCGACATGGCCGCCGAGCTGGCCGAGGACGAGGGCATCCAGATCGCGAAAGTGCTGGTCAACGACGACGTGGCGGTGACCGACAGCCTCTACACGGCGGGACGGCGCGGTACGGGCGCCACCCTGTTCGTGGAGAAGATCGCCGGTGCCGCCGCCGACGAGGGCATGCCGCTGGAGCGGGTGCAGGCGATCGCCCGGCAGGTCAACGAGAACTCCCGCAGCTTCGGTGTCGCGCTCAGCGCCTGCAGCACGCCGGCCAAAGGCAGCCCCACCTTCGATCTGCCGCCCGGCGAGCTGGAGTTGGGCATCGGCATCCACGGCGAGCCCGGCCGGGAGCGGCGGCCGATGATGACCTCGGGCGAGATCGCCGAGGCCGCCGTCGAGGCGGTGGTGGAGGACCTGCGCCCGCGCAATCCCGTCCTGGTCCTGGTCAACGGCATGGGCGCGACGCCGCTGCTGGAGCTGTACGGCTTCAACGCCGAGGTGCACCGGGTGCTCGCCGAGCGCGGTGTCGCGGTGGCCCGGGTCCTGGTGGGCAACTACGTCACCTCCCTGGACATGGCCGGCGCCTCGCTCACCCTGTGCCAGGTCGACGAGGAGTTGCTGCGGCTGTGGGACGCGCCGGTGAAGACGCCGGGGCTGCGCTGGGGCGTGTGAGACACAAGGGGTAGAGGATCACCACGTACCTACCAGGCAAGGAGATCCAGTGCTCGACGCCGATTTCTTCCGCCGTTGGATGACGGCGACCGCCGCGTCCGTCGACCGCGAGGCGGAACGGCTCACCGCCCTCGACTCCCCCATCGGGGACGCCGATCACGGCAGCAACCTCCAGCGCGGGTTCAGGGCCGTGACGGCCGCCCTGGAGAAGGAGGCCCCGGACACGCCCGGCGGGGTCCTCACGCTGGCCGGACGCCAGTTGATCTCGACGGTCGGCGGCGCCTCGGGGCCGCTGTACGGGACGCTGCTGCGCCGCACCGGCAAGGCGCTCGGGGACGCCGCCGAGGTCGGCGCGGAGCAGCTCGCCGAGGCGCTGCGGGCCGGGGTGGACGCGGTCATGACGCTGGGCGGTGCCGCGCCGGGCGACAAAACCATGATCGACGCGCTGGTGCCGGCGGTGGACGCGCTCGGCGAGTCGTTCACGGCGGCGCGGGCCGCCGCGGAGGAGGGCGCCGTGGCGACGACGCCGCTGCAGGCGCGCAAGGGCCGGGCCAGCTACGTGGGCGAGCGCAGCATCGGGCACCAGGACCCGGGTGCCACGTCCTCGGCGCTGCTGATCGCCGGACTCGCGGAGGCCGCCGGTGAGTGACGTGAGTGGCGAGCGGCTCGTGGGGATCGTGCTGGTGTCGCACAGCGCGGAGGTGGCCGCGTCGGTCGCCGCGCTGGCGAAGGGGCTGGCGGGCGGTGGTCCGGTGGTTCCGGTCGCCCCGGCGGGCGGCACCGAGGGCGGCGGGCTCGGCACGAGCGCCGAACTGATCGCCGCGGCGGCCGCATCCGTCGACCGGGGTGCCGGAGTCGCCGTCCTGACCGACCTGGGCAGCGCGGTGCTCACCGTGAAGGCGCTGCTCGCCGAAGGCGACGAACTCCCGGAGGGGACGCGGCTGGTGGACGCACCGTTCGTGGAGGGCGCCGTGGCCGCGGTCGTCACGGCGGCCACCGGGGCGGATCTGGCGGCAGTGGAGTCGGCCGCCGCGGAGGCGTACACGTACCGGAAGGTGTGAGACCGGTCCCCGGGCGCGCCGCACGCGGCGGTGCGCCCGGCCCGGCACGGCCCAGGACGGATCCGTGCGCCGCGTCATGCGCTCACCGCCATGCGCTCGTCACGCCCTCAGCCGTCAGGCGCTCAGCGTCCGGTGACGAACCGCCTGGCCAGGCGCTCCCCCGCCGTCACGGCCGCGGCGTGGTCCTCGATGGGTGAGACGCGGGTGTTCTTGAAGACGACGTAGGTGACGCCGGAGGGCGCGCCGCCGCCGTGCGGGTCGGGGCGGATGCCGAGCGCCTTGGCGGTCGCGTAGGACGCCTCCCCGATGATGCCCTGCGGGCCCGTGTCGCCGACGACCGCGTACCGCACCCGGTCGCGGTACACGACGGCGACGACCGAGCCGCCGGTCACGCCGTGCTTCCGGTAGTCCCAGATGCCGCTCGGTGCCGGGACGACGACGAAGGGCAGGGTCTCCGCGCTCAACGGCCGCCCGTCGGACTGTGCGTAGGCCGTGCTCGGGGCGAAGTACGGGTCGGTGCGGCGGTTGCAGCGGGGTCCCGGGCGGCCGTCGCAGTCGATGTCCATGTCGGCTTTCCAGAACACCGCGTCGCGGGTGCCGCAGACCGGGATGTCGGCGGGTGCGCCCTGGTCGCTGCGGTACCGGCCGCGGGAGACGGGCGCGCAGTCCTTGAGCCGGGCGAGCAGGTCGGCGGCGCGGACGGGGTTGTCGCGCCACGCCACCGACGGGGACGCGAGGGCGGGCGGGGTCGTCGGGGCGAGCAGGGCGGCGCTGGCAGCGGCCAGGGTGAGCGAGCGGACACGCACGATACGGGAGCCTCTCGTAGGAACCTGACGGGCACTCAGCCCAATCTGGCCCCGGGGCAGTCACCCGGCCACCGCTGGGGGGCCGGACGGTGCACGGCCCCAACCTCCGGCAGGGGCCGGGCGCCTGAGTCCGCGTAAGACCCGGGCCACCCGGCCACCCGCGCCGGCGCGGGATCTGCGACGACAGCGGTCCGCGCGACAGGCCCGAACTCCCCGGTGTGCGCCAGGTGTTCGGCCGTGAGGAACATCAGCATACGTAACCCTCACGGGTGGTCGCGCACTGCGGGGTGACGACTCCTGCCGCACCGCCCTCTTGATGTGGTCGCGTCAGTCGCGTCATATTGGTCCGGACCATTCATGAGGGCCGCTCCCGGGAGGCAGTGTCGTGCGAGGCCTTTCCGCTCCGCTCCCCCTCCTCCGCCGCCTCGCACTCTGCGGGTGTCTCGCGCTGGTCGCCTCCTGCGGCTGGGCGGGCGCGGACGAAGGACACCGCGGTGCTCCGCCCGGCGCGCCGACGGGCGTCACCGCCACCGCGGGCAGCGCGACCAGCGTGCACGTCATGTGGAACGCGATCCCTGAGGCCGACGCCTACGAGGTGTATCGCGGCACCACGATGGTCAGAAAGGTGCCGGGTTCGGAGCACATGGTGGATGTCACCAGGCTCCGCCCCTCCACGCTGTACGCCTTCACGGTGCGGGCGCGGGACGCCGACGGGCGGCTCGGGCCACGCAGCCGCGAGGTGCGGGCGAGGACGCCCGCGTCCGTCTCGGACGACCGCTCCGCACCGGCGCGCCCCTCGGCGCTCGGCGGGCGGCCGGCCGGCAGCCGGGCGGTCCAGCTGTCCTGGTCCGCCCCGGCGGACGACCGGGACGTGGTGTCGTACGACATCCACCAGGGGGACACGAAGATCCACAGTGTGGGCGGTGGTCAGACGGCCACCGTCGTCACGGGGCTGCGCCCCGGCACGTCCTACTCGTTCACCGTCCGGGCCCGGGACGCGGCGGGCAACGTCTCCCCCGCCACTTCCGCCGTCCGCCTCACCACCCCGGGCAGCGGCGACGGCCGCGCCACGGCCCCCACCGGCTTCCGGGCGTCGAGCCATCGCGAGGACGGGGCGTACCACGTCGATCTGAGCTGGGTGCCGCCGCGCGTGGACGGCGAGGTCGCCGAGTACCAGATCCATCTGGACGGCCGCCCCGCCACGTCCCTCGTGTTCGGCGGGCGCGCCCCGCGTGACCGGGCGACGTACAGCTTCTACGTGGGGCGGGAGGCCGGGGTCGGCCATCGTGTCCGGATCCGGGCGATGCTGCCGGACGGCACCTGGGGCGGCTTCTCCGAGGAGCGGACGGTGACGACGGGGCAACGGTGACGACCGGCCCACGGGGACGATCTGCCCGTCCGGCGTCGGCCGGCCGGTGGACGCCGTCACCTGCACGGGGGCACCCGGCGTGCGGCCCGGACCCGGTGCGTCTTGGCTGACCCTGAGGCAGCACGGGCGTTCCCGATCCTCGGCGGCGCTAGGGATGTACCGCCAACCGTGCCGCCGGAGGGCAGTCACATGCGCAACTCATCGCCAGTTCTCCGCTCCGGCCTGACCGTGGCCGCCGCCGCGCTGCCCCTCGCCCTGGCGGCGGTGCCCGCTGCCGCGGGCCCGGGCATCTCCGTGAGCACCACGGGCTCCACGGTCTCGGTCACGACCAGTACGTGCACCCAGGTCAACGGCAGCTGGGGCACCGCCTCGCTCCTCACCAGCAGTCAAGGCAGCTTCGCCCAGGGGCGTCAGGTGACCCTGTCGGGGACGTCCACCAGCCAGTCCGCCGCCTGGTCGAACGTCACTCCGGGTACGTACACCGTCATCGTCATCTGCTCCGACGGCACCACCGCGGGCACCCAGTCCGTCGTCGTCTCCCCCGCCCCCACGCGGTCCCCGTCGCCGTCGGCCTCGCCGTCCCGCGGCGTCATGGGCGGGGTCGGCGGTTCGTCGACGGACTACGGCACCGTCACGCTGGTGGCGGGCGGCGCGCTGGTCGGGACGGGCGTCCTCGCGACGGCCTGGTACCTGCGCCGGCGCAACAAGCCGTACCGGCTCTGACCCGGTACGGACGGCGGTCCGCCCTGCCGAAGCGCTCCGGCCGGGCGGGCCGCTGTCACGTCCCGCCCGGGCCGGACGGGTGCCGGCATGCCCTGGTCAGGCCGGACAGGAGCCCGCATCCCCTGATCAGGCCGGGCCGGCCGGCTCGCCGTCGGGGAGTTCGGCGAAGTCCGCCAGGGCGTGCCTGAGCCACTGGGTCCAGAAGGTCTCCAGGTCGATGCCGGCCCGCAGCACCAGGTGCCGCAGCCGGTCCTCGGTGCCGTCCCGGCCGGGCGGGAAGTCGCGCTGCTCGATCTCCCGGTACTCCGCCAACTGCCTCTCGTGCAGCTCCAGATGGCGTCGCAGATCCTCCTCCAGGCCCGCGGTGCCGACCACGGCCGCCGCCCTCAGCCGCAGCAGCAGCGGGTCGCGGTGCGGCTTGGGGTCCTGGGAGGCGGCGGTCCAGCGGGCCAGTTCGGCGCGGCCCGCGGCCAGGACCTCGTAGCTCTTCTTCTGCCCGCGCGCCGGCTGCTCGGTCGGCAGGGCCCTGATGAGGCCGTCGGCCTCCAGTTTTCCCAGCTCGCGATAGATCTGCTGGTGCGTCGCCGACCAGAAGTAGCCGATCGACCGGTCGAACCGGCGGGTCAGCTCGAGCCCGGACGACGGCTTCTCCAGGAGGGCGGTGAGGATCGCGTGCGGGAGTGACATGGAGTCATCCTAGGGACGGGGCAGGCCCCCTACAGGGCCGCCGCCAGCTCGGTGCCCTGCTTGATGGCGCGCTTGGCGTCCAGTTCCGCGGCCACGTCCGCCCCGCCGATGAGGTGGGCGCTGCGCCCGGCGGCGAGCAGCTCCTCGTACAGGCCCCGGCGCGGTTCCTGGCCCGTGCACAGCACGATGGTGTCGACCTCCAGCACCGTGCTCTCCTCACCGACCGTGACGTGGAGTCCGGCGTCGTCGATCCGGTCGTAGCGCACGCCCGGGACCATGGTGACGCCGCGGTGCTTGAGCTCGGTGCGGTGGATCCAGCCGGTGGTCTTGCCGAGGCCGGCGCCGACCTTGGACGTCTTGCGCTGGAGCAGGTGCACGGTGCGCGGCGGGGCGGGCCGCTCGGGCGCGGCGAGGCCGCCCGGGGCGCGGTAGTCGAGGTCGACGCCCCACTGGCGGAAGTACGTCTGCGGGTTCTCGTGGGCCTTGTCGCCGGTGTCGGTGAGGAACTCAGCGACGTCGAAGCCGATGCCGCCCGCGCCGAGGATCGCGACCCGGTCGCCGACGGGGGCGCCGTCGCGGAGCACGTCGAGGTAGCCGAGGACGCTCGGGTGGTCCACGCCCGGGATGTCGGGGGTGCGCGGGGTGACGCCGGTGGCGACGACGACCTCGTCGAAACGGTCGACGTCCGCGACCGTGACCAGGGTGTTCAGGCGGATCTCGACGCCGTGCCAGTCGAGCTGGGTGCGGAAGTAGCGCAGCGTCTCGTCGAACTCCTGCTTGCCCGGCACCTTGCGGGCGACGTTCAGCTGTCCGCCGATCTCGCTCGCCGCGTCGAACAGCGTGACCTCGTGCCCGCGCTCGGCGGCGGAGACCGCGCAGGCCAGCCCCGCCGGTCCGGCGCCGACGACCGCGACGCGCTTGCGCAGCCGGGTCGGGGAGAGCACCAGTTCGGTCTCATGGCAGGCGCGCGGGTTGACCAGGCAGGAGGTGATCTGGCCGCTGAAGGTGTGGTCGAGGCAGGCCTGGTTGCAGCCGATGCAGGTGTTGATCGCCTCCGGCTTGCCGGCGGCGGCCTTGGCGACGAAGTCCGGGTCGGCGAGCATCGGCCGGGCCATGGACACCATGTCGGCCGCGCCCTCGGCGAGCAACTCCTCGGCGAGTTCGGGGGTGTTGATGCGGTTGGTCGTGACGAGCGGCACGGACACCTCGCCCATCAGCCGCTTGGTCACCCAGGTGTAGGCGCCGCGCGGCACGGAGGTCGCGATGGTGGGGATGCGGGCCTCGTGCCAGCCGATGCCGGTGTTGATGATCGTCGCCCCGGCCGCCTCGACGGCCTTGGCGAGGGTGATCACCTCGTCGAGCGTCGAGCCGCCCGGGACGAGGTCGAGCATGGACAGCCGGTAGACGATGATGAAGTCCTCGCCGACCGCCTCGCGCACCCGGCGCACGATCTCCAGCGGGAACCGCGTGCGGTTCTCGTACGAGCCGCCCCAGCGGTCGGTGCGGTGATTGGTCTGCAGGGCGATGAACTCGTTGATGAGGTAGCCCTCGGAGCCCATGATCTCGACGCCGTCGTAGCCGGCCTGCCGGGCGAGGCGGGCGGCACGGGCGTAGTCCTCGATGGTCCGCTCGATGTCGGCGTCGGTGAGCTCGCGGGGCGGGAAGGGGCTGATCGGCGCCTGGACCGGGCTCGGGGCGACGAGGTCCTCGTGGTACGCGTACCGGCCGAAGTGCAGGATCTGCATCGCGATCCGCCCGCCCTCGCGGTGCACGGCCTCGGTGATGACCCGGTGCTGCTCGGCCTCTTCGTCGGTGGTGAGCTTGGCGCCGCCCTCGTAGGGCCGGCCCTCCTCGTTGGGGGCGATGCCGCCGGTGACGATCAGGCCCACTCCCCCGCGGGCGCGGGCGGCGTAGAAGGCGGCCATGCGCGCGAAGCCGCCCTCGGCCTCCTCAAGGCCGACGTGCATGGACCCCATCAGCACGCGGTTGGGCAGCGTGGTGAAGCCCAGGTCGAGGGGGGTCAGCAGGTGCGGGTAACGGCTCATCGGGCCCTCCGTGCGCGGTGTCGTATCCGCAGTTCTAGAGGACTACCCGCAGTTTATGCAACTAGTTGCAGAAGAGAGGAAGGGCACAGTGCGGCGCTCACCGGCTCTGCAGGCGCACGTGCAGTTCCTTCTCCTGGTCGCCGGAGACCGTGCTCAGGTCGTGCACGTCGAACAGCGCGTCCAGGGTCGTGCGGAACCGCTCGATCGCCCAGTACCCGCCGTGCAGGTCGGCCTCGACCGAGGACGACAGCCGGGCCGGCCGGGCGCCCTCGTGCTCGTCGGCGACGTCGAAGGTGCCGAGCCACACGGTCGGGCGCGTCTCGTGCAGTTCCTCGGGGACGTCGTCGGCGCACCGGTCGGACTCGAAGCAGGCGCACAGCGTGTCGAACACGATCCGGGCGTCGTGCTTGCTGCACCCGCTGATCTCCACCGAGACGGAGTGGGGGTGCGGTCGCTCGTGGTTCATCGCCATCGTGATCGCTCCTCTCGCGGCCACCAGGTGCCGTATCCGCCCCTACCCCAGCAAAGCACCACCTTCCGGCGAGCACTACCGGCGGTGCGCCTGTTCGTGGTGACGGGTTTGCGGGGCGGCCCGCGCCGGGTTGGGAGATGGTGGTAGGTGACGGAAGGGGCCTCGGAGGAACGGCTCCGCGCGGTAGAACATGGGGTGTCGGCACCGTGACGGCGTGCCGCGAGGATCGGCGAATGCGGGGCGTGGGATGAGTGCAGCCGGGTCTCCCGAGTCCGAGGGCGACGAGCCGGTGCCCGGGTCCGCGCGGCCGAGCGGCCTGCTCGACGTCCTGCGCGTGGCCTCGGTGGTCCTGGACGCCGAGGGCCGGATCGTGCTGTGGAGCCCGCAGGCCGAGGAGCTGTTCGGGTACGAGGCGCGGGAGGCGCTCGGCCAGTACGCCGCCCGGATCATGGTCCACGAGCAGCACCTCGACCTGGTGGTCAAGCTGTTCGCCGATGTCATGGGCACCGGGCAGAGCTGGGCGGGCGCCTTCCCCATCCGGCGCAAGGACGGCAGCACGCGGCTCGTGGAGTTCCGCAACATGCGCCTGCTGGACGACCAGGGCGACGTGTACGCGCTGGGGCTGTGCGCCGACCAGTCGACCGTGCACCGGCTGGAGCGGGACGTGGCGCTGTCGACGCGGATGATCGCGCAGTCCCCGATCGGGCTGGCCGTCCTCGACACGGACCTGCGGTACGTCTCGGTCAACCCGGCGCTGGAGGAGATCAACGGCGTGCCGGCCGAGGAGCACCTGGGCCGCACGGCCCGCGAGGTGGTGCCGCGGATGGATGTCGACGCCCTGGAGAGCGCGGCGCGCCGGGTGCTGGAGACCGGCCGGCCCGTCGTCGACCAGTCCACGATCGGCCGCACCCCGGCCGATCCCCACCAGGACCACGCCTGGTCGATCTCGCTGTACCGGCTGGAGAACGCCTTCGGGACCGTGCTGGGCGTGGCCGTCTCGATCGTCGACGTCACCGAGCAGTACCGGGCGGGCATCGAGGCCGAGGCGGCCCGGCGGCGCCTGGCCCTGATCGCCGACGCCTCGGGGCGGATCGGCACGTCCCTGGACCTGGACCGCACGGCCCGCGAGCTCGCCGACGTGGCCGTGCCGGAGCTCGCCGACATCGCGGCCGTCGACCTGCTGGACGCGGTGGTGCAGGGCCGGCGCACCAGCCTCGGCCCCACCGAGGCGGCCGTTATCCGCGCGCTGGCGGTCCAGGGGTACGACTCCGCCGAGGCGCTGGAGGCGGCCGACCCTCCCGGGCAGGTGGCCCGGTACGCGCCCGACCGGCTGGTCACCGAGTGCGTGCGCACCGGCAGCCCGGTGATGCTGCCGGAGGTCAAGGACGAGGATCTGGCGCGCATCGCGCGATCCCCGGAGGCGGCCGAGCTGCTGGGGCGGGCCGGGGTGCACTCCTATCTGGCGGTGCCGCTGATCGCGCGCGGCGAGGTGCTGGGTGCCCTGGACCTCAAGCGCACCCGCAATCCGCTGCCGTTCACCGAGGACGATCTGCTGCTGGCGCGCGAGCTGGCCGCCCGGGCCGCCGTGCAGATCGACAACGCCCGCTGGTACCAGAGCGCCCGCGAGACCGCGCTCACGCTCCAGCGCAGTCTGCTGCCCAGCCATCCGCCGGTGACGGGCGGGCTGGAGGTGGCCTCCCGCTACCAGCCGGCGGGTGCCACCAGCGAGGTGGGCGGCGACTGGTTCGACGTGATCCCGCTGGACGGCGGCAAGACGGCGCTGGTGGTGGGCGATGTGATGGGCAGCGGGATCCCCGCGGCGGCGGCCATGGGCCGGCTGCGCACGGCGACCAACACCCTCGCCTCCCTGGACCTCGATCCGGCCGTGCTGCTGGAGCACCTGGACCGGATCACCACGGGGCTGGAGCAGGCCATCGCCACCTGCGTGTACGCCGTCCACGACCCGCATCTGCGGCAGTGCCGGATCGCCAACGCCGGGCATCTGCCGCCGGTGCGGGTGCGGGCCGGCGGGGCGCCGGAGCTGCTCGACCTGCCGACCGGCGTGCCGCTCGGCGTGGGCGGCGTCGCCTTCTCCACGACCACCGTCGACCTCGGACCCGGTGACCGGCTGGTGTTCTACACCGACGGGCTCGTGGAGACCCGCCGCGACCCGCTCGACGAACGGCTCGGCACCCTGCTGTCCCTGCTCGACGGCCCCGACCGGCCGCTGGAGGAGGTCTGCGACGTGCTGCTGCGCACGCTGCACGAGCCGGACAACTTCGACGACGTGGCACTCCTCATCGCACGGGCGACGACTCCGGACACCCCCTAGGACCTGACGCCGATCACCACGTGGGCGTGCCGTTCCTCCGAGACGGCCTCGGAGGTCGTCAGGCCGTTGCGCTCGAAGGCGGTGACGGCGGCCGGGGCCTGGTGCCGGCTCGTCTCGACCAGGACACAGCCGCCGGGCGCGAGCCAGTGGGGGGCCTCGGCGGCGACGCGGCGCAGTACGTCGAGGCCGTCCGTGCCGCCGTCCAGGGCGACCAGGGGCTCGTGGTCCCGGGCCTCCGGCGGCAGCAGGCCGATCTCTTCGCTGGGGACGTACGGCACGTTCGCCGCGAGGATGCCGACGCGGCCGCGCAGCTCGCCGGGGAGGGCCTCGAACAGGTCGCCCTGGTGGACGTGGCCGCCGGCGGCGGCGACGTTGCCCCGGGCGCAGCGCACGGCGGCCGGGTCTATGTCGGCGGCGTGCAGTTCGACGCGGCCGAGTCCGGCGGCCAGCGCCGCGCCCACGGCGCCCGAGCCGCAGCACATGTCCACGACGACGGTCGCTCCGGGCGCCCGGTCCAGGGCCTGTTCCACCAGGAACTCGGTGCGGCGGCGCGGCACGAAGACGCCCGGGGCGACCGTGATGCGCAGGCCCGCGAACTCGGCCCAGCCGACGACGAGTTCGAGGGGCTCGCCCGCGACGCGGCGCCCGGTCATGGCGGCGGCCTCGGCGGGCGTGCGCGCCGTGGCGAGGATCAGCTCGGCCTCGTCCTCGGCGAAGACGCAGCCCGCGGAGCGCAGGGCGGCGACGACCCGGTCACGGGACGGCGGGGTGGACGGTGGTACGGGAGACACGGACGGCATGGAAGCCCAGAGCCTTTCGGGAGCCGAAGGGCGCTCCGGCGGACGCCTACGGCCGGCGATCCGCGCGACATCGGAAGGAGAGCACCCGAGCTGACACAGCGGTAATGGGTCTCACCTCCCCGGCTTCGCACGGCTGGGTCCGTCCACAGCCGGCGGCCACACTACCCGACGGTCCGGTAGCCCGGCACGGCGCAGCGGACCACCGTCCCGCCGCCTCGCCGTCCCGCCTGAGCAACTGGTTGGGTCATGCAACCATGGGAAGGGACGCAGCGACGCCGTGAGGGAGGTCCCGTGCACACAGCCGACGCCGTGGAGACCATCCAGCGGGAGATGACGGTCTTCGCCCGCCGTGCCCGTGCCGCGGCCGGGCGGATGCACCCCGAGCTGTCGCTGGTGTCGTACACGCTGCTCGGGCACTTGGAGGAGAGCGGCGGGTGCCGCGCCACCGACCTGGCCGCCCACTACGCCCTGGACAAGTCCACGGTCAGCCGCCAGGTGGCCGCGCTGGAGCGCGCCGGCCTCATCGAGCGCCGCCCCGACCCGCGGGACCAGCGGGTCCAGGTGCTGCACCTGACGCAGGCCGGGCGGCGCATGCTGGCCCAGGTCACCGAGAGCCGCCGGGCGGCCTTCCGGGAGCGGCTGGCGCACTGGCCGGCGGCGGATCTGGCACGCTTCGCCGATTACCTCGTGCGCTACAACGCGTGGCCCGGCCCCGAGGAGCGGCGCCAGACCCCCGGGCCCGTACGGTTGAACAGGCAATAACTGAGCTCGCCGGCCGGCGGGGCACCGCCGGCCCGGCCCAGGAGGCACCACCCCATGCACATCACCCGAGGCTTCACCGGGCGCCCGCGCGTCGCCGACCCCGGTCTGCCGCCCGGCCAGTACGACGCCGGTGACGACTGGCCCGTCCTGTCCGCCGAGGTCACGCCCGATCTCGCACCCGCGGACTGGACGTTCCGCGTCGACGGTCTGGTGGCGGAGCCGCGCACCTGGGACTGGGAGGAGGCGCACCGGCTGCCGCCGTCGGCGTACGAGGGCGCCATCCACTGCGTGACGAGCTGGTCGAAGTTCGGTGTGCGGTTCGCGGGCGTGTCCCTGGACGCCTTCCTCGATGTGGTCCGGCCCCATGGGTCGGCGACCCATGCCGTCGCCTACTCCCACACGGGCTACACGGCGAACCTCCCGCTCGCCGACCTGACCGGCGGGCGCGCCTGGATCGCGTGGGAGTACGACGGCCGGCCGCTCGCCCCCGAGCACGGCGGCCCGGCACGGCTGCTGGTGCCGCACCTGTACTTCTGGAAGAGCGCCAAGTGGATAGCCGGTCTGCGGATCCTCGACCACGACGAGCCGGGCTTCTGGGAGCGGAACGGCTACCACGAGCGGGGCAACCCCTGGGAGGAGCAGAGGTACTCCGGTGACTGAGACCTTCGTGCCGCCCACGCGGTTCGCCGTGCCCGGGCGCATCGCCGTGAGCGAGCAGGCCGCCTCCGTGTGGCAGACCGCGACGCTGACCGAGATCCGCCGGGAGACCCCGCGCGCCTCCACGTTCCGGTTCGCCGTGCCCGGCTGGCCGGGTCATCTGCCCGGTCAGCACCTGATGGTGCGGCTGACCGCCGAGGACGGTTACACGGCCCAGCGCCACTACTCGATCGCCTCCGCGCCGGACGACTCCGGGCACGTGGAGCTGACCCTGGACCACGTCGAGGGCGGCGAGGTCTCGGGCTGGTTCCACACCGTGGCCCGGGTGGGCGACCGGGTCGAGGTGCGGGGCCCGGTGAGCGGCTTCTTCGCCTGGCCGGGTGACCGGCCCGCGCTGCTGATCGGCGCCGGCTCCGGCGTCGTACCGCTGATGTCGATGGTCCGGCACCACCGGGCGCGGAACCTGGCCGTGCCGCTGCGGATGCTGGTGTCCGCGCGCAGCCCCGAGGAGCTCGTCTACGCCCGGGAGTTGGGCGCGGAGACGACACCCGTCTTCACCCGCAGGGCACCGGAGGGTGTGCCGGTGGGACGTATGGCGGCCGCCCATGTGGCGGCGCTCCTGGCCGAGCAGCCTCCGGGTGGGTGGGAAGCCTATGTGTGCGGCTCCAACTCCTTCGCCGAGCATGCTTCCCGTCTGCTCGTGACGGCCGGTCAGCCGGTGGACCGCATCCGGATCGAGCGCTTCGGCTGACCCCGACGGGGGTGCCCTCTCCCGGTGTTGCCGCGGCCGGTGGCGTGTCGCCTGCCACAGGGGCGCGAGGCCGGTGTTTCGCCCCGGCCGGTCCGGGCACCCCGGCCGAAGGGCTTCGGCACGCGACGCGGCGCGCCACCGCTCCTCCCCGCGCGGGCACCGGCGCGTCCGGGGAGCGGACCGACGGCCCGGCTCTCCCGTGCGGCATCGCACTTCGTACGGCGTGGCCGGGGCTGCCCGTCGGGCGGCGCCGAGGCCGTGTGAGCGATCGATGTGCGTCGGAGGGGGTACCAGATCCGTGTGGACACTCGCATGTGCGGCGTGACGCGGAGGGGGCGGCGGTGCCGCCACCGCACCGCCGGTCCGGCCCTCCGACAGCGGTGACGGCGAGGAGGTCGGCATGCGAACCCGGATGCCCGGCTGGCGGTGGCGGCACAGTCCGCTGCGGCGCCGGTCGGATGTCGTCGAGGCGTGGACGGTGCTGGTGGTCGCCGTCCTGATGGCGGTGGTCGCGCCGCTGGTGGGCGCGGCGGCCGCCGTGTGGGCCCACGGCGAGGCGCGGTCGGTCTCGGCGGAGCAGCGTGCCGAGCGGCACCGGGTCCGCGCCGAGGTGGTCGACCGGAACGGCGGCCCCCTGCCGTCGGTGCAGGCCGGCGGGCAGCAGGCCTACCGGGCGACCGTGCGCTGGAGCGAGCCGGGCGAGGGCACGCGCACGGCGACGGCACGGGTCTCCGCGGGCACGCGGCCGGGCGAGGCCGTGGACGTCTGGTTCGACTCCCGGGGGCGGAACGTGCCTCCGCCGGTGGACGGCACCGCGGTCTGGCAGCACACCCTCTCGATCGGCACGTGCGCCACGGGCGGTGCGGTGCTCGTGGTGCTGCTCGGCCACTTCCTCGTCCGCCGGGTGGCCATGCGCCGCCGGCTCGCCGAGTGGGAGCGGGCCTGGGCCCGTACGGAGCCGGAGTGGACGCATCGCAACGCGTGAGACGAGCGCGCCCGAGCCCGGTGCCCGGTGTGCCGTGAGCGAGTGCCGTCGACGGGCGCCGAAAACCGGTCGTCGACGGGCGCGGAAAACCGGTGGTCGACGGGCGGGGAACACCGGAGGTCGACGGGCGTGAACCACCGGAAGGGCCTGGCCGGTCCTCCGGCCGTCACCGTAATGTGATCATCGCACCGTCTTCGCAGCCGCTCCTCACCCAAGGTGGTCCTGCATGGCTCTGTTCGACCTTCCTCTCGACGAACTCCGCGAGTACCGCAGCGCGTCCGCGGAGCCCGAGGACTTCGACGCGTTCTGGTCCAAGACCCTCCAGGAGGCGCGCGAGCACGACCTGGACGTCCGCTTCGAACCGGTCGACACCGGCCTGTCGACCGTGCAGGTCCTCGACGTGACGTTCGCCGGGTTCGGCGGTCATCCGGTCAAGGGCTGGCTGACCCTGCCGGCCGGCGCGGAGGGCCCGCTGCCGCTGGTCGTGGAGTTCATCGGCTACGGCGGGGGGCGGGGTCTGCCGCACGAGCACCTGCTGTGGGCGTCCTCGGGCCGGGCGCACTTCGTGATGGACACTCGCGGGCAGGGCAGCGCCTGGGGCGCGGGCGGCGGCACGGCGGACCCGGTGGGCGGCGCGCCCGCCTTCCCCGGTTTCATGACGCGCGGGATCGACGCGCCGGAGCACTACTACTACCGCCGGGTGTTCACGGACGCGGTGCGGGCCGTGGAGGCGGCCCGCGCGCACCCGCTCACCGACCCGGCGCGCACGGTGGCCGTCGGTTCGAGCCAGGGCGGCGGCATCACGATCGCGGTCGGCGGCCTGGTCCCGGACCTCGCGGGCATCGCCCCGGACGTACCGTTCCTGTGCGACTTCCCGCGTGCGGCGACGATCACCGACCGCCACCCGTACCGTGAGATCGGCCTCTACCTCAAGACGCACCGCGGCCGCACCGACGACGCCCTGCGCACCCTGTCCTACTTCGACGGCGTCCACTTCGCCGCCCGCGGCCGCGCCCCTGCGCTCTTCTCGGCCGCCCTGGAGGACCAGACCTGCCCGCCTTCGACCGTCTTCGCGGCCTTCAACGCCTGGAGCCACGAGGACAAGGTGATCGAGGTGTACGACTTCAACGACCACGAGGGCGGCGGCCCCTTCCAGGAGGCGGCCAAGCTGCGCTGGATGCGCTCGTACATCTGATCCGGCCGTTCACCGCCGCCGGGCTTCCACCTTGGTCCGACCAGTCGGTACGTTCTTGGCGCCCGGGCCGCGAGACGGCGGCCCGGGCCGGAGACGACCGGCAAAGGGGTGGGGCCATGACCGAGCACGAGGTGTCCGAGCGTGGAGTATCCGAACGCGAGGCACCCGAGCGCGAGATGCGGGTGCACGGTCGCTGCGACGCGCGATTCGCGGCGGTGCGCGCGGCGTTCGAGGAGAACTTCCGGGAGCGGGGCGAACTGGGCGCGGCCGTGACCGTCATCGTCGGCGGCCGGACCGTGGTGGATCTGTGGGGCGGCTGGGCCGACGCGGCACGCACCCGGACGTGGGAGCGGGACACGCTGGTCAACGTGTGGTCCACGACCAAGGGCCCGGTGGCGCTGTGCGCGCACGTCCTCGCCGACCGGGGGCTGCTCGACCTCGACGCGCCGGTGGCCGTGTACTGGCCCGAGTTCGCCGCGGCGGGCAAGGAGAAGGTCCTCGTACGGCACCTGCTGTCCCACCGCGCCGGACTGGCCGGGCTGCGGGAGCCGCACTCCCTGGAGCAGCTGTGCGACTGGGAGTTGACCACGCAGCGGCTCGCGGCGACACCGCCCTGGTGGGAGCCGGGCACGCGCTCCGGATACCACGCGCTGACCTACGGCCATCTGGTCGGCGAGGTGGTCAGGCGCGTGTCGGGACTGCGGCCGGGGGCCTTCCTCGAGCGGGAGGTGACCGGGCCGCTCGGCATCGACTTCACCATCGGCCTGCCGGAGAAGGAGTACGGCCGGGCGGCCGAACTGGTCCAGCCCCCGGTCGTGACGACGAGTGAACAGGCCGCCGTCTTCGCGCAGTTGACGCCGGCGGCCATCGCCGCCGTGACCAACCCGGCGGTGTCGGCCGCCGGGGCCGTCACACCCGGCTGGCGGGCCGCCGAGATCCCCGCGGCGAACGGGCACGGCACCGCCCGCGCGGTCGCCGAGCTGTACGCCGTCTTCGCGGGGCGCGGCACGTACGGCGGTCACCGCGTCCTCTCCCCCGAGGCGGCCGAGCGGGTCCGCGAGGGGCAGGGCAGGTGCCTGGACCTGGTGCTCGGCGCCGGGCTCGCCGCCGAGACGGAGGCGGGGCTCGGACTCTGGCTCAGTGGGGCCAACGGCTCCTACGGACCCAACCCGCGCGCTTTCGGACACGACGGCTTCGGCGGCTCCTGCGGGCTGGCCGACCCGGAGGCGGAGGTGTCCCTGGGCTATGTGATGAACCGCATGGGGCCTCATATCGCGGACGACCCGCGGAAGATGGCGCTGGTGGACGCCCTGTACGCCGCGCTGTGAGGGCGGGCGCGGGCGGTCCGGTTTCGGCCGAACCGCCCGGCCGCCCTTCCCTGCTGGTTTAGACCAATGCTAGATCTGGTGGCGCACCGAGCCCGCACGGCTACCGCACGTCACCAACAGGAGGCGCGGCATGCCCCGCACCACCCCGCCCGACCACCCGCCGACCGAAGAGGAGCCCCTGTACCGACGGATCGCGTCGGAGCTGCTCGGCGAGCTGAGCGACGGCACCGTCCCGCCGGGTGAACGCCTGCCCGGGGAACGGCGGTTGGCCGGACACTTCGGAGTCAGCCGGGAGACCGTGCGGCAGGCCCTGGAGCTGCTGCGCCGCGACGGCCTCGTCGCCACCGACCGGCGCGGCAGCCACGCGACCCTGCCCGGCCCGCCCGTCGAGACCCCCGCCACGCTCACCTTCCCCGTCGGCGCCCGGGCCGCGACACCGGGCACCGTCTCCCGCGCCACCGTCTCCTGGGAACCGCCCGCCCCGGACCACGCGGCGGCACTGGGGCTGGCCCCGGGACGTCCGACGCTGGTTCACCGCTACCGGTACGCGACCGCCGACGGACGCGGGCTGCGGACCGCCGTGACGTCCTTCTCCGCCGTGGCGCTGGCCGAGGTGGAGGAGCTGGCCCGCTACCGTGACCGCGCCGACGGCACGGCGGCCGCGCACCTGCGGCGGGCCTACGACTGGATGCGCCGGGCCGGCCTGACCCTGCACCATCGCGACACCATCACCCGGCCCGCGAGCACGCCGTCGGTGCGGGTCACCCGCCGGGTGCACGACCAGTACGCGCGTCCGCTGGAGATCACCGACCTCGTCGTCGACGCCCGACAGGACGCGCTCGTCTACGAGTTCACTCTTCCGGGCCGGGCTGCGAGGCCCGCCACCGCCGGGGCGTCACGCCGTACGACGCCTTGAAGCGGCGCGTGAAGTGGCTCGGGTCGGTGAAACCCCAGGCGCGGGCGACCGACGCGACGGTCCGGGTGCGCCCGACCGGGGAGACCAGTCCGGCGCGGGCCCCCTCCAGCCGCTGCTCGATGATCCACTGCTCCAGGCTCAGCCCGGCCTGCGCGCACAGGCGGTACAGGGCGCGCACGGAGATGCTGTGGGCGTGCGCGATACGGGCGGGTGTGAGGTCCGGTTCCGTCAGATGGGCGCGCGCGTAGGCGAGGACCCGCTGGAGCAGCGACTCGGCCAGCGCGGGCCGGGCGTAGGCGTCCACACCGGCGGCCGAGGTGACCAGCGCCCGCACCAGCTCCACGGTGGCCGACCCGAGGGCGGCGGCGCCCGGGTCGCCGGCGAGGGTGTCGGCGTCGGACCGGAGGCGGGCGATGTGCGCGCGGACCAGGTCGTACAGCGGACTGGCCCGCAGCCGTTCGGCGCCCCGACGGACGATGTGCGGCGGCACGGCGAGGGCGTCGTACGGCACCTGGAGCGCCTGTGCGCCGCCACTGCCCGACCAGGCGAAGTCGTAGGGGATCGTCAGGTCGTTGAGCATCAGCTCGCCGGGGTCCACCAGTTCCTGCCGGCCCGACTGGCCGAACCGGCCCGTGGCGCGGACCTGGAGAGACAGGGAGACCATGGGCGCGCCTTCGAGACGCAGAAAGCGGGGGCTGCGGGTGACGGCCCAGCCGGACGAACTGCTGGTGAAAAGCGTCAGCTCGCCGAAGTGCCACCGGTCCATGCGGGCGAAGGCCCGCTCTCCGCCCTCCTCCATCCTGACCAGCGACGGCACGGACGCGGTGAGCAGAGCGGCCCGGAAGGCCTCCACCCGCTCGCCCACCGGTAATTCCCTCGTGTCCAGCAGGATCATCCCCAGTCCTCTCCACCCCGGCGGCACGGTGAGTCGAGGACCGGGCACCCAGGGCCGATCCGCCGACCGCGTCCGCTGCCAGTATCGGCCAGAGGTGAACGCCCTGTGCGCGTTTACAGGAGCGTTCGTGACCGACACCGACGTCCAGGGGGGAACGACCGCATGACCACGCATGACGAGGAGCTGATCGAGCGGGCCAACGCCGCCGACCGCACGCCCGTCGTCTTCGTCCACGGACTGTGGCTGCTGCCGAGCAGCTGGGACCGCTGGGCGGAACACTTCGAGCGGGCCGGGTACGCCCCGGTCTCGCTGTCCTGGCCCGACGACCCGGACACCGTCGAGGAGGCCAACCGGCACCCCGAGGTCCTCGCCGGCAAGACCGTCGGGCAGGTCGCCGACCACCTGGCGGCACTGATCGGCGGCCTCAAGCGCAGGCCGGCGATCATCGGTCACTCGTTCGGCGGACTGCTCACGCAGATTCTCGCCGGGCGGGGCCTGGCCGCCGCGTCGGTCGCGATCGACCCGGCGCCGTTCCGGGGCGTGCTGCCGCTGCCCGTGTCGTCGCTGCGCGCGGCGGCGCCGGTGCTCACCAACCCGGCGAACCGCAACCGTGCCGTGCCGCTCACGTTCGACCAGTTCCGGTACTCCTTCGCCAACGCGGTGAGCGACGAGGAGGCCCGGGAGCTGTACGAGACGTTCGCCGTGCCGGCGCCGGGCGCCCCGCTGTTCCAGGCGGCCACGGCGAACCTCAACCCGTGGACCGAGGCGAAGGTCGACACCGAGAACCCGGAGCGCGGTCCGCTGCTGATCATCTCGGGGGAGAAGGACCACACCGTGCCCTGGGCGCTGTCGAACGCCTCCTACAAGCGCCAGCGGCGCAATCCCGGGATCACGGAGATCATCGAGATCAAGGGCAGGGGCCACGCCCTGACCATCGACCACGGCTGGCAGGAGGTCGCGGACACCGCGCTGACGTTCGTACGGCGTTTCGTCTGATCGCCCGCCGGCATCCCCGCCGACGACACCCCCGCCGAGAGGAAGCTCATGAGTACGTTCACCACGTCCGACGGGACCGAGATCTACTACAAGGACTGGGGTGAAGGGCAGCCCGTGGTGTTCAGCCACGGCTGGCCCCTCAACGCGGACGCGTGGGACGTGCAGGCCCGCCTGGTCGCCGAGCACGGCTTCCGCGCGATCGCGCACGACCGCCGCGGGCACGGCCGCTCGGGCCAGCCGTGGCAGGGCAACCACATGGACCGGTACGCCGACGACCTGGCCGAGCTGATCGAGTCGCTGAACCTCGACGACGCGGTCCTGGTGGGCCATTCGACCGGCGGTGGCGAGGTGGCCCGCTACATCGGGCGGCACGGGACCGCGCGGGTCGCCAAGGCCGTGCTGCTCGGGGCGGTGCCGCCGCTGATGCTGCGCACGGAGGCCAACCCGGAGGGCACCCCGAAGGACGCCTTCGACGGTATCCGCGCGGCCGTGGCGGCGGACCGCTCCCAGTTCTACTGGGAGTTGAGCGAGAGCTTCTACGGCTTCAACCGGCCCGGGACCGCCGTCTCGGAGGGCGTGCGGCGCGCGTTCTGGATGTGGAGCATGCAGGCGGGCCTGAAGGGGGCCTACGACTGCGTCGCCCAGTTCTCGGAGACCGACTTCACCGAGGACCTGGGGCGGATCGACGTGCCGACGCTGGTGGCGCACGGCGACGACGACCAGATCGTGCCGATCGGCGCCTCGGCCCAGCGGACCGCCCAACTGGTGAAGGACGCGACGCTGAAGGTGTACCCGGGCGCCCCGCACGGGCTGGTGGGCGACTTCGAGAAGGCGTTCAACGACGACCTGCTGAACTTCCTGCGCGGCTGACTACTCCGGGAGCCGGGCGGCGACGAGACGGGCCCGGGGGCTGCCGTCCCGTCGCCGCCCGAACTCCGGCAGCGGGTACAGCTCGACCCGGAAACCGGTCTCCGCGAGCGCGCGCAGCACGTCCCCGAAGCGGACCGCGCGGTAGTACATGACGAACGGCGGGCGCCACAGGGCGTTGCGCACCCGCATCACCGTGTCGAAGCCGAGCAGCATGCAGTGACCGAGCGAGCCCGGGCGGGGCGGGGCGACCAGCGGGAAGGCGAAGCAGCCGCCCGGCCGCAGCACGGAGCGGACCTGCGCGAACAGCCCGGGCACCTCGCGCGGCAGGAAGTGCCCGAAGGCCCCGAAGCTCACCACCAGGTCGAAGGCGGGTGCGAAGGGCAGGGCGCGGGCGTCGGCGCGGACGTAGGAGACCGGCGGCCCCGCCGGCCCGACCCGCTGCCGGGCGACGTCGAGCATGCCCGCGCTGAAGTCGACGCCGGTGACCCGCTCCCGGCACACCCCGGCCAGCACGCCGATGCCCGCACCGGTGCCGCAGCACAGGTCGAGCCCGGCGTCGAAGGGCCCCATCCGCCGCAGCGCCGACCCGACGGCGTCGAGCACGGCGTCGGGCGTCCGGAAGGGCGTGTGGTCGAACTTCGGCGCGAGGAGGTCGTAGCCGCGTTCGACGGACGACAGCGCCTGGACGGCGAGCTCGCGCAGACTGGGGCCTTCGGGGCTGAACATCGGCTCAGCCTAGGGGGTGTCCGCACAGTCGCGTCGTCCGCCCGGAGGGCGGGCCCTGCGGCGTCATGGGGGTCCCCCCTGCTCGAGCGAAGCCGAGAGCTTGGGGGAGCGTGCTCTCGGCGTGCCCGGCGGACGCCCGCGTACTGGTTGTACTCAGGTGTTCGCCCGGTGCAGCGAGTGGGGGTACCCCCTGCTCGAAGAGCTTGGGGGAACGTGCCGGGCGTCGCGGGGCAGGCGGGACTTTGCGGACACCCCCTAGGGGAAAGGGCGAGGGTCGTTTCCCGCGTTCTCCCGCCGTGCCCGGCCCGTTCGCGGTTGGATGTCCCCCATGACGTCCGTCGAGCACGACCGGCTGATGCGGGCCAACCAGGCCAACTGGGACGCCCGTACGCCCGTCCACCTCGCCAGCCGGTTCTACGGTCTCGACCAGGACCTGGACCCGGAGCGCTGGTTCGCGCCCTTCGAGTGGGAGGACCTCGGCGAGCTGGCCGGCCGTGACGTGCTGCACCTGCAGTGCCATCTCGGCACGGAGACGATCGCCTTCGCCCGGCGCGGCGCCCGGGCCGTCGGCCTCGACTTCTCCGAGGCGTCCGTGGCCGCCGCGCACGGTATCGCGGCGCGGGCCGGCGCCGACGTGAGGTACGTCCGGGCGAACGTGTACGACGCCGTGGAGGCCCTGGACGGGCGCCGGTTCGACGTCGTGTACACCGGCAAGGGCGCGCTGTGCTACCTGCCCGACCTGGACCGGTGGGCGGAGACCGTCGGGCGACTCCTGCGGCCGGGCGGCCGGCTGTACGTCGTCGAGTTCCACCCCCTGCTCAACTCCCTGGGTCCGAAACCCGCTCCGGGCGAGGGACCCGAACTGCTGCTGCGCCACGACTACCTGGGCGGCGGCGGTCCGGTGCACCGGGACGCGACCCACACCTACACCGACGGCCCGGCCGTCGAGGGCGCCACGGACAGTTACGAGTGGATGCACGGAATAGGAGAGGTCGTCAACGCGTTGACCGGAGCGGGACTGACCGTGCGGCGACTGCGCGAGACCGACGAACTTCCCTGGCCGCGCTGGCCCCGGATGGTCCGCACGGAGTCCGGCTGGTGGCGGCTGACCGAGCCGCGGATCCCCCTGCTGTACGGGCTCCTGGCCACGCGCTGATCCTCGTTCCCCTCGCCCGGCGCCCCGTCGGGTGATAGCCTGCGAACAGCACTCGTGCACGCCCCTCTCTTCGGGCGCCGGTGCGATTTGTGCGATTCTGCGTTTCACTCTCTCCTTTCCAGCATCCTGACGGGCTCTGTCGTAGCCGAGGTGCTGTTCCGTAGCCGCGGTGCTGTTCCCCGCCGCCGGAGGCGTGCCCCAGGCCCCTCCCCTCGCGGCTCTCTCCCCTTCCCTTCGCATGTCCCCTGCCTGCCGTCCGTGAAAGGACACACCATCATGACCACCACACTCGACACCCCACCCGCCCAGCAGCACACCGAGCCCCGGACCGCCCTCGGCGTCCTCGACATCGACCCGAGCGGGAAGGGGCACCTGCGCGCCGAGAACGGTCTGCCCACGCCCGCCGACCCGGTCGTCTCCCCCGCCCTGATCCGCCGCCACGGCCTGCGCAAGGGCGACCTCGTCGAGGGGCCCCTCGGCGACCGGCGCGGCCTCACCGACGTCGCACGGGTCGACGGCCGCACGCCCGCCGACCTGCGCGGCCGCCGGCACTTCCGGGACCTGACACCCCTGCATCCGCACGAGCGGCTGCGCCTGGAGCACCCGGCCGCCGGACTCGCCGGGCGGGTCGTCGACCTGATCGCGCCGGTCGGCAAGGGCCAGCGCGGGCTCCTCGTGGCCCCGCCCAAGACCGGCAAGACCGTCCTCCTCCAGCAGCTCGCGGCGGCCGTCACCGGCAACCACCCCGAGTGCCGGCTGATGATGCTGCTGCTCGACGAGCGGCCCGAGGAAGTCACCGACATGCTGCGCTGTGTGCGGGGCGAGGTGTACGCCTCGACGTTCGACCGCAGCGCCAAGCAGCACATCGCGCTCGCCGAGCTCGTGATCGAGCGGGCCAAGCGGCGCGTCGAGGCCGGCGAGGACGTCGTCCTGCTCCTCGACTCGCTGACCCGGCTGTGCCGGGCGCACAACAACGCGGCCGGTTCCGGTGGCCGCATCCTCACCGGCGGCGTCGACGCGTCCGCGCTGGCCGGCCCCAAGCGGTTCTTCGGCGCCGCCCGGTCGGCCGAGGAGGGCGGTTCCCTCACCATCCTCGCCACCGCCCTGGTGGAGACCGGCTCCCGGGCCGACGACTTCTACTTCGAGGAGTTGAAGAGCACCGGCAACATGGAACTCCGCCTCAGCCGCGACGCGGCCTCCCACCGCCTGTTCCCCGCTGTCGACATCACTCCCTCCGGCACCCGCCGCGAGGAACTCCTGCTGGCCCGCCCCGAGTTGGCCGCCATGCACGGTCTGCGGCGGGTGCTGCAGGGCCGGGACGGGCAGGGCGGCCTGGAGACCCTCCTGGAACGGCTGCGCGCGACACCGGACAACGCGACGTTCCTGCGGCGCATCCAGCCGACCCTGCCGTCGGCCTGACGGACGCACCCCAACCGTCCGAGTGGGGACCGCGGTCGGCGGACGGCCGCTAGGTTGTGGCCCTGAACGCTCGGCACTCGGGGGAGGCGACCATGGTCGGCATCGGCAGCGGAAGGGCACGGGGCGCCGACCGGGAGGACGGCCGGACGCCTCCCCCGGCGTCCGTGGAGGCGAGCGCGGAACGGGCGGTCGCGGTCGGCGGGAACGCGCGGACCGTCGTCTCCGGCGACGGCAACACCATCGTCGAAAAGCAGTACGTCCAGCAGATCCAGTCCTCCGCTCCCTCCGCGCCCTCCGCGCCCTCCGAGGAGGAGATCGCCGCGGCGGTGGACCGGTACGCGCGGCGGATCGCCCAGGTCTACGGGCGGCTGGACCTGGAGGTCCTCACGCCGCTGCCGGAGGAGCATCCCGCCGTGGAACTGCGCGAGGTCTTCGTCGCACCGGCCGTCCGCGCCGACCCGCCGCCCGTCGAACTGCCCCGGGAACTGCTCAGACGGCTCGTGGAGTCCGGGGAGCTGCCCGACCGGGACGCGCTGCCGCCGGGCGTGGACGGCGCGTCCTTCGCGGCACTGCGGGAGTCCTATCTGCGCCGCCCCGCGCAGGACGTCCTGGACGTGCTGGCCGCGCCGTCGAACCGGCTGCTGGTGATCCTCGGGGACCCCGGCGCCGGCAAGTCCACCCTCGTCCGCTACCTCGCCCTGGCGCTGGCCCACGCCACGGCACAGGGGCCGCCCGCGGCGCTGGCCGGCCGGGTGCCGCTGGTGGTGGAGTTGCGCCACTACGCCGACGAACAGTGGCGGCACAGCAGCTTCGAGGACTTTCTCAACCACTTGTACGACGACTTCGCCCAGTCCGTGCCGCCGCCGGTGCTGGAGGAGCTGCTCGCGCACGGGCGGGCCCTGGTCGTCTTCGACGGGCTCGACGAACTCTTCGACCGTAAGGTCCGCGCCCGGACCGCCCAGCGCATCGCCGCGTTCGCCGCCCGCCGGCCGTCCGCGCGGATCGTGGTGACCTCACGGGCCGTCGGCCACCAGCGCACCGTCCTGGACGCGGCGGGCTTCTCCCACTACATGCTCCAGGACCTGGACGAGGACCGGATCGGGACGTTCGTCCGCCGCTGGTACCGCGTCTCCTGCCCGAACGACCCGGTCCAGGCCGGCCGACTCGTCGAACGGCTCACCACGGCCGTGCAGGACTCGCGTCCCCTGCGGGAGATGGCGGGCAACCCGCTCCTGCTGACGGTCCTGGCCCTCATCGGCCGCCGCCAGACCCTGCCGCACAACCGGCGCAGTGTGTACGAACACGCGGTCACGGTGCTGGTGTCGCACTGGGACCAGGCGGCGAAACTGCTCAAAGCCCCGCTGGACCCACCGGTCGCCGAGGCCCTCGACGTCCTCGGGCCGGACGAACGTCTGGAACTGCTGCGCCTGCTGGCCCGCGCGATGCAGGAAGGCCACAGCGGCATCGCGGGCAACCACATCCACCGCCCGGACCTCGAGCGCGTCTTCCGCGACTACCTCCAGCAGTACGAGCTGCCCCCGGTGCACGCCGCGGCGGCGGCCCGCGCCATGGTCGAGCAACTGCACGAACGCAACTTCATCCTGTCCCGTTACGGCAGCGACGTGTACGGATTCGTGCACCGCGCCTTCCTGGAGTACCTGGCGGCCGCCGACATCGCCCACCGGTACAAGGAGGACCGGGAGTGGACGCCGGAGGAACTGGTCGAGCAGGTCGTCGCGCGGCGCGCGGAGGACCCCGCCTGGCACGAGGTGCTGCTCCTGCTCGCCGGCCAGGTCGGCACGGCGACGGTGGGCGCGGCCGTCGACCGGCTGCTGGACCTGCACGCCGCGGCCGCCGCCGACGACGCGTCCCATGTGGCCCTGGCCCTGCGGATGCTGGCCGAGACCGGGAAACTGCGCGAGCTGTCCTCGCGGAGCGCGGCGGTCGTCGACGCGGCGACCCGGGCCCTGGACGTGCGCGGGCGGAAGGGGCCGTGGCTGCTGGAGGAGGCGATGCCGGCACTGGCTTCGTTCAGTCCGCACTGGACCGGGCACCGGCGCTTCCTCGACTGGTTCCGGATCAGCGGGCAGTTCTCCCCCAGCGAGGAACCCACCCTCGTCCTCTGCTCGCTCCGCCTCGGCGACGACGAGCTCGCGGCACTGGCGCGCCGCAGCTACTACGGCATCGACCGGCTCCGCTTCCTCTACACCTGGGCCGAGCGCAGCCCGGACGACACGGTGATGTGCGACCTCTTGCGGCACATGGCGGAGCACGAGACCGAGGGCCATCTGCGTTCCACCGCGCTGGAAGTGCTGGCGGAGACGCGGCCGGACAGCGAGGAGGTCCGCTCCTTCGTGGCGGCGCGCGCCGTCGAAGACCCCGACGACCGCACGCGCGTCGAAGCTCTCGCCGTCCTGATGGGGCTGGGCCCCGACGACACCGGTGCGCTCGCCGCGGCCGAGAGGGCAGCGGCCGGTCACCCGGACGTCTCCTGCCGCGTCCGTCTCCTGCGCGTCCTGGGGATGTGGTCGGACGAGCACGACGACATCCGCCGTTTCGTGATGACCCGGGCGGTCGACGACCCCGACCCGCACGTCCGTCGCATGACGCTGCGCGTCCTCGGCGAGTACGGCTCCCCGCACGAGGACGTCCTCGGCCTGCTCCGTGCCCGTGCGGTCGACGCCCCGGACGGTGGTGAGCGCGGAACGGCCATGCGGTTGCTCGGCGACCACCTCTCCGGCGACGAGCACGTGCGCGACCTTCTCCTGGAGCGGTTCGCCGACATCCGCCGGCCGGGCGACCGCGTCGACGCGCTGCGGGTGCTCGGCGACCGGTGGCCCGGCGACGAGCAGGTGCGGCGGGCGGTCGCCCGGGCCTCGGCGGACCCGGACGCGGACATCCGGATGGCCGCTCTCGACGTGTTCGGCGGGCACCTGCCCTGGCAGGAGGACGTCCAGGAGATCGTGTTGCGTCTGGCCGCCGAGGACCCCGAGAACCGGGTCCGCTGGGCTGCCATCAGGTTGATCGGCCGGGACCGCTTCGACCACGACGGCGGACGCGAGGTCCTGATGACCGCGTCCCGTCACCCCGACCGGGGCGTTCGGGACGACGCCGTGTTCCAGCTGGCCCAGCACTGGCCCGACCATCCGGAGGTCCGGGATGTGCTGCTGGACGTCGCCGACGACGTGTCGGCGCTGACGCTCTCCATGGTGCTGGAGGGGCTCATCGCCCACTGGTCCGACCGCGACGACGTCCACGCTCTCCTGGTACGCGCCCCGGACATCCACGAGGACGCGGAGCGGGGCCTGCTGCTGAGCCTGCTCATGGACCACTGGCCGGACCGGAGCGACATACGTGCCACCGTCGTACGTCATGCCGCGCGTTCCGAGGACCGGGACGGAAGTCGCGTCTACGCCCTCAGGACACTCGCCAGACGGTGGTTCGACCGCGACGACGTCCATGACGTCGTGGTCGGCGCCGCCACGGACCTGTCCGACCCGCACGCCTCCCAGGCCGTGCTGGACGAACTGCGCAGGCACTGGGCGCGGCGCGAGGACGTCCGGGAGCTGCTCGTCCAGGCCGCCCGCCACCACGGGTACGCCGACACCCGGTTGGACGCGGTCAGGACACTCGGTCTGCGCTGGGCCCACCACCCGGACGTCCGGGCCCTGTTCCTGCGACTGGCCGCGGACGACGCGGACGCCGACGTCAGGATCCACGCGCTGCGACGATGGGCGCCCACCGCCGGCGACGAGGCGTGCCCGGTGGCGGCCGCCCGTGCCGTCGCGGACCCCGATACCGTGGTGCGCCGGAAGATCCTGCACATGCTCGCCCTGGCCTGGCCGTCCCGCGCGGAGACGACCGCCGCCCTGGAGGACCGCGCCGAGCGCGACGGTGACGAGGAGACGCGCGGGGCGGCGCGGGAGCTGCTGCGGCAGTTGGCCGTCTGACACGCCGTCGGGGCGCGGTCCGTGCGGCATCCGGGTGCTCGCGTGTCGTCTCCGGCCCGGTCGTCGCCGTACGGAGCACAACGGTTTCTACGTTGATCATATGATCATTGGATTCTCTTCCCGGGCTGTCGTGTCAGCCGGTGCGCTCTGCGCGGCGGGGCTCCTGGCCCTGGTGCCCGCCGCTGCGGCCGACCCCGGCGGGGCGGAGCCCAGTGCCCCGGCCGGGCCCAGGGCGGCGGCCCCTCACCCCTCGCTGCTGCACCGCCCCGGCGTCCAGGTCCGGCCGCGTGCCGGGGCGGCCCGTGTCCCGGCGGTCTCCGCCCTGTCCTGGCTGGTGGCCGACGCCCGTACCGGCGAGGTGCTCGCCGCCCGCGACGCGCACCGCAGGCTGCCCCCGGCCAGCACCCTGAAGACCCTGTTCGCGCTCACGGTGCTGCCGTCGCTGCCGGCGGGCATCCGGCACACGGTCCGCGCGGAGGAACTCCGGGGCATCGGTGCGGGCAGCAGCATGGTGGGGGTCGCCGAGGGCCGCACGTACCGGGTCGCCGACCTGTGGCGCGGTGTCTTCCTCAACTCGGGCAACGACGCCGTGCGCGTCCTGGCCGGGCTCAACGGCGGCTGGCGGGCCACCGCCGAGCGGATGCAGGCCAAGGCCCGGTCCCTGGGCGCCCTCGACACCCGGGTGGTGTCGCCGGACGGCTACGACGCCCCGGGCCAGGTGTCGTCGGCATTCGACCTGGCCGTGTTCGGCGCCGTGGGGCTGCGCAATCCCGACTTCGCGCGGTACTGCGCCACGGTGGAGGCCAGGTTCCCGGGCGGCGGCGGGTGGTCGTACCCGATCCGCAACACCAACCGGCTGCTGAGCGGTGCCCGGGGCGTGGAGCCGTACCGGGGGCTGATCGGCATCAAGAACGGCTACACCAGCAAGGCGGGCAGCACGCTCGTCGCGGCGGCGCGCCGGGACGGGCGCACCCTGGTCGTCACGGTGATGAACCCTCAGGAGGGCGGCGGCTCGGCCGTGTACGAGGAGGCGCGCTCGCTGCTCGACTGGGGGTTCGGGTCGGCCGGGCGGGTCGACGCGGTGGGCTCGCTCGCGGCCCACGCTCCGCAGCGGCCGGAGACGACGACACCGCCCGCGGTCGCCGCGGCCGTCCCCGAGGAGTCCGGGTCCCTCTGGACGGACGCGGGGCTGATCGCGGGTGCGGCCGGGCTGGGCGCGGCGGTGGTGGTGCTGGTGCTGCGGCTTCCGGTCCGCAGGCCCGGGCGGAGCTGACCGGCCGGCAGCCACAGCAGCAGGCCCAGGGTGATCCAGGTGTACGTGTTGCTGCCCAGGAACCCGTCGACGCCGGACGCGTCGTCGAACCACAGCCACACCACGCTGGTGCACAGCACGGCGTACAGGGCCCCCGCGATCCGGAGGTGCCCCGTGCGGAGCAGGACCGCGAACGACGGCAGCAGCCACACCAGATGGTGCACCCAGGTGATCGGGCTGACGAGGCAGGCGGCGAGCCCGGTCAGGGCGAACGCGGCCGTCCAGTCCCCCGCGACGGCCGCCCGGCGGGTTCGCACGGCCCACACCCCGAGGATCAGCAGGACCGCCGTCGCCCACACGGCCCGGTCGGGTTCGCCGAGCCGGGCCAGGATGCCCTGCACCGACTGGTTCGAGACGTAGCCGAGGCGTCCCACACGGTCGGTGTCCCACAGCGCCTCGGTCCAGTAGAAGCGTGAGGCGTCGGGGTCCACCCGGGCGGCGAGGGCCGTGGCCCCGAGGGCGACGGCCGTGGCGGTCGCCGCCGCGCGCCGGCGTCCGGCCACCAGCAGCAGTCCGATGAACAGCGCCGGAGTGAGCTTGATCGCGGCTGCGAGCCCGATGCCGACGCCGGCCAGGCGTCCGCGTCCGGTCGCGAGCAGCGTCGCGTCGGTGAGGACGAGGGCCAGGAGCAGCAGGTTCACCTGGCCGAAGCTGAAGGTGTCGCGCAGCGGCTCGAACAGGGCGAGCAGGCAGACGGTCAGGGCCCAGCCGTACCAGCCGAGGCGCCGCCCGTCCGGCCCGGCGAGCAGGCGCAGGATCACGGCCAGGGCCGCCAGGTTGAGCAGCAGGGCGGCGACGATCGCGGTCCGCAGGTCCAGCAGGGCCATCGGCAGCATGGCGACCGCGGCGAACGGCGGGTAGGTGAAGCCGTACGTCGTGCCCGGCACCCGGTAGTCGTAGATGCGGCCGCCGTGGTGGACCCAGGCGTCGATGCTGCCGTAGTAGACGCGCAGGTCGAACCAGCCGCGCAGCAGGGGCACGGTGGCGGTGAAGACGGTCACCGCCGTGGCAAGGCCGAGCACCAGCAGCAGCCGCCCCCGGTCGGTGCGCGGCAGGGCCGGGGTCATGCGGCGCGTCCCAGGGCCGGGGCGAGTTCGGCCTGGTGGGCCTGCCACAGCACGACGACCGCGAGTGCGCCGCCGGAGACGGCCAGCACGAGTTGGCCGGTGTCCGCCGGCCCGCCGCTGGGCAGGACGCACAGCGCGAGCACGCCGGTCACGGCCGCCGTGCGGTGGCGTACGGAGGTGCTGGGCGCGGCGGCGGCGATGAGGAACAGGCCCCACAGGGCGTACCAGGGGCGGATCGCCGGGCCGAGCGCGGCCACCGCCGCGAGGCTGAGGCCCAGGGCGTACACCGGTCGCGGGCGCAGCCGCAGCCAGATCAGCGCGATCGTGACCACGGCCGCGGCGATGCCCAGTGCGTGCCAGGCGGGGACCGCCAGCGGCGCGAGATCGCTGCCGAGGTGTTCCAGCAGGGCACCGGTAGCGCGGCCGAGCAGGGTGGTCAGGGCCCAGTTCTGGGGTGACACGGGGGTGTTGAGGGCGCCTATCCAGCCGTAGCCGGTGCCGGCCGCGGCCGTGGCGGCGACGGTCGTCCCGGCGGCCGCGACGGTGGTGGTCAGGAGGGCCTTCGCCGGGCTGCGGCCCGCGCGGACCTGGAGGACGACGACGGCGGCCAGCCCGAGCACCGCGGGCGCCTTGACCAGGGCGGCCAGCGTGACGAGGACGGCGCCGAGGACCGGCCACCGGCCGAGCGCCGCCACCAGGCCGGCACCCAGCAGGCCCAGCATGACGGCGTCGTTGTGGGCGCCCGCGACCAGGTGCAGCAGGACGAGCGGGTTGAGGGCGCCCAGCCACAGCGCGGCGGACGGGTCGGCGCCGCTGTGCCGGGCCAGGCGGGGCAGCGCGGCCGCCATCAGGCCGACGCCGGCGAGCGCGACGAGCCGCATCCCGAACAGCCCCGCGGGCAGGTCACCACGGGTCAGCCCGGACAGGGCCGCCGCGACGGCGAGGAACACCGGGCCGTACGGGGCTCCGGTGTGCCGCCAGAGCGGGGCGACCTCGTCGGCGAGCGGGCCGCCGAGCCGGGACGGCCCGTGCGCGTACACGTCCATGTGCGCCTCGACCATGGCCCCTTGGGCGAGGTAGCTGTAGACGTCCCGGCTGAACAGCGGCGGGGCCAGCAGCAGCGGCGCGGCCCAGACGGCGAGGACGAGCAGCAGGGCGCGGGGGGCGGGCGGCCTCGGGCCGCGCACCAGCCGGCCGAGCAGCGCCCAGGCCGCGATCAGCAGGACGACGCCGAAGTACACGCCGACCAGGCCGAGGGCGGCGCGAGCGGAGGCCGGGTGGAGGAGGTCCCGTACGGGGAGTGCTCCGGCCGTCTCACCGCCCAGGGCGAGGCAGGCGGTGCCGGCCAGACCGAGTATCTGGCAGCGGCGGAGATCGACGGGGAAAGCCATGGCCAACACTCGGGCAGCGTGTCAACGCGGAGTGGCGGGGAGTTGACGCGGTGCCCTCCGGGGGGCAGCCGGGGTGTGACCGGCCGGTGATCAGGCTGCCTCCCGTCTGCCGGGTGCGGCGGTACGGAGGCTGCGGGCCCGCTGTGGCCGGTCGCGCAGTTCCCCGCGCCCCTTGGGGCGTTCAGAACACCGACAGGCCCGTCAGCGTCGTGAAGCGGTCGAGCGCCGCCACTCCCGCCACCGAGTTGCCCCGCTCGTCCAGACCCGGGCTCCACACGCAGAGGGTGCAGCGGCCCGGGACGACCGCGATGATGCCGCCGCCCACGCCGCTCTTGCCGGGCAGGCCCACGCGGTAGGCGAAGTCGCCCGCGGCGTCGTACGTGCCGCAGGTCAGCATGATCGCGTTGACCTGCTTGGCCTGGCTGCGGGTGAGCAGGCGGGTGCCGTCGGCGCGGATGCCGTGCCGGGCGAGGAAGGTCGTGGCGAGGGCGAGGTCGGCGCAGGACGCCGTGACCGAGCACTGGCGGAAGTACTGGTCGAGCAGGACCGGCACCGGGTTGTCGATGTTGCCGTACGACGCCATGAAGTGGCCGAGCGCGGCGTTCCGGTCGCCGTGGGCGGTCTCCGAGGCGGCGACCTCCTGGTCGAAGGTCAGCTCCGGATTGCCGCTCTCCGCGCGCAGGAAGCCCAGCAGTTCCCCCGACGCGTCGCCGGTGCGGGTGTGCAGCCGGTCGGTGACGACGAGGGCGCCCGCGTTGATGAACGGGTTGCGCGGGATGCCGTTCTCGTACTCCAGTTGGACCAGGGAGTTGAAGGGGTTGCCGGAGGGCTCGCGGCCCACGTGCTCCCACAGGGCGTCGCCCTCGCGGGCGAGGTCCAGGGCGAGGGTGAAGACCTTCGTGATGGACTGGGTGGAGAACGGCTGCCGCCAGTCCCCCACCCCGTACACGGTGCCGTCGAGTTCGGCGACGGCCATGCCGAAGCTGCGCGGGTCACGGGCCGCGAGCGCCGGGATGTAGTCGGCGGGCCGGCCCCGGCCGGGCGTCCGCTCGATCTCCTCCGCGATGCGCTCCAGGACCGGCTGGAAGGTCGTCGACGGCGTCATGATCTCGATTGTCCCTCCGTGCCGGTCCCGGTGCCCGCGCAGGTCAGGCCGCCGGAGCCGGGCCGCTGCCCGCCAGGACCTCCGGGCGCAGGAGGCCGGCGAGGGTCTCGGCGGGGAGCAGGCCCTTCTCCAGGACGAGTTCGGCAACCCCTCGGCCGGTGGCGAGGGCTTCCTTGGCGATGTCGGTGGCGGCCGTGTAGCCGATGTGCGGGTTCAGAGCGGTGACCAGGCCGATGGAGTTCTCGACCGTCGCCCGCAGGGCCTCGGTGTTGGCGGTGATGCCGGACACGCAGCGCTCGGCGAGCGTCAGACAGGCGGCGCGCAGGTGCGTGATCGACTCCGACAGGGAGTGCAGGATGATCGGCTCGAACGCGTTGAG